>NZ_SGTV01000100.1:0-826 GCF_005435035.1 Halorubrum sp. SD690R
CGACTACGTGGTGACGTACATCGTCGAGGAGACGGTGGACCCGCTGCTCGACGAGATTCACGAGGACCTGCGCGCGGAGGGGTACGAACCCGAGACCGTGGAGTACGCCGCGGAGTTCTTCAATCGGGTTCAGGAGTTGAGTGTCCTCGACCCGGCGATGGGCTCCGGGCACTTCCTCACGAAGGCGACCGGCTACCTCTCGAAGCAGGTGATGGACCAGGTGCGGGCGCTCGACGAGCAGGCCGGATTCTTGGACGAGCAGCACATCCGGCGACAGATCTCGAAGGAAGTCATCTACGGCGTCGACATCAACGAGATGGCGGTCGAGTTGTCGAAGCTCTCGATGTGGTTGGAGACGCTCGCGGCGGACCAACCGCTCGCGTTCCTCGATCACCACGTGAAGCCGGGGAACTCGCTCGTCGGGAGCGACATCACGGAAGTCCTGAGCGAGGATGGGCCGGGCGCTGACGACGGACAGATCACACTCACACAGGCGTTCGCACGCGTTCGGCAGGACACGCTCGAACACGTGATGGACCTGATGGCGGACCTGCTGGCGTACGAGAATGAGACGCTCGACGAGATCAAGTCGATGGAGGATCTGTACGACGAGATCCGCGACGACCCGTTGTACACGCGGCTCTTCGAGTTGGCGAACGTCCACACCGCCGAGGAGTTCGGCTGCGATGTGCCGGAAGGCATCCGTCTTTAGCTAAGAGAGAAACCGCGTGACAGCAGCGGCTTATCGAGGCTTCTTTTCGAGAGGAATGAGGAGGCGGCAAGTGTGCACCAAGACGCCTCCTCATCGAGAATCATGCGTCGGCTC
>NZ_SGTV01000101.1:0-784 GCF_005435035.1 Halorubrum sp. SD690R
CCTGCTCCAAGCCTTGCTTGGACAGGCCGCGGAACTTCCGCAGCCACGGTTGAACGAGCGAAAACAGGCATTCTGCCTGATTGATGTGGACTCCGTCAGGCGATACGTACCTCTCTTTGTGGACGACCGTTCGGTGATCCCGATCCATCTCGCGGTACGCTTGGAGTCCATCTGTCCAGACCTCTCCCAGCCGCTGGGAGAGGTCTTCAGCTCCCTGAATCACTGGCTCAAGATCACCTTCGTAGTCGATCCCGCGCTGTCCGCGAATCACACGAAGTGAGTCGCGGCACGCCGCGACGAGCGTCAGCTGGTCACCGTGACGCCCTCGCCAGCGTGACCGGCCAGTGCGCGACGAGCCGCCGCGAGAACTGCTGTTTCGCGGCGGCTCTTGACCTTTATAACTAGAACAGACTTTACCAGATTCGTCGACCTGTGTCGGTCCATCGACGGTCTGGTTAAACAGTTTCCAGGTGAGGGGGAAGCCGCGCTGAACCGCGGCTTCCGCCTCCCGAATCGCTGTGTGGATGGTTTTGTAAGCACGACCGAGCAGCGGCACAATCTGGTTGATGCTCAGCAGTGTATCTGCGTAGAGGGTGAAAGCGAGAAGCACCTCTCCTGCGGTGAGGTGCTTCTCGTGAAATGGCGTTCCATGGGTGTATACTGGCTTAAATTCGCAATTACGGCACCGAACTCGGTCGTGTTTCTCCCACGTCATAATGCTCTGGCGACCGCAGCGAGGACAGGAGGTATTCTCCCAGAACTGCTTGAGCCGCCGCTCGATGCG
>NZ_SGTV01000102.1:0-706 GCF_005435035.1 Halorubrum sp. SD690R
TCGGCGTCCTCGGCGGCGCGCCACTCGACGAACTGGCTGATCGCGTCGGCCTGCTCGTCGAGGAACTCGCGGGAGAACACGGCTTCCAACGACGACCGCAGCGCGGCCTCGTCGGTCGGCGGCGCGAACATCGGCTCGGGGTCGTAGCCGTCGCCCGCGAGTGCGGTCCCGAGCAGCGTGAGCGACCGCACGCGCCCGGTCGTGCGGGCCAGTTCGAGCGCGACCATCCCGCCGAGGCCGGCGCCGACGACGTGGGCCGAGCGAACGCCGTGGTCCCGGAGCACGGCGACGGCGTCCTCGGCCAGCGTCTCGACGGTGCAGTCCGCGGGCGGGGGGTCCGAGCGCCCGCAGCCGCGGGTGTCGGCGACGATCAGCTCGTACGGGCCGGCGAGGGCGGCGTGTTGCCAGCCCCACTGCCACGCGCCGAGGCCGACGTCGCCACAGCACAGCACCGCCTCCCCGTCACCCTCGGTCTCGTAGTACAGCGAGACGCCGTCGTTGTTCGCGTCGGGCACGCTCGGCGGTTCGGGCGGGTCGGTGTTGACCGTTCCGGCGGCGTTCGCCCATGCCCGAGTGCGAACGCTGTGGCGCGCTGCGCTGTTCGGACTGCTACAACAGGCGGATAACCGAGCTCGCGGGCGCCGCGCCGAACCGCTGTCCGCAGTGTGACGGGCGGCCGGCGAAGCGGTAGCGGTCGACCTCCCTC
>NZ_SGTV01000103.1:0-694 GCF_005435035.1 Halorubrum sp. SD690R
AAACAGGCATGATCGGTACAGGAACCCTTATTATCGCAATTACGTTCACCGTTGTGATGATGCTGACTTTAGCTATGCTGCTACGATTGCTGAAGAATTCTCGTGGGCTGTGAGTCCCCTGTATTGAGCACTGTCGAGTGGGTGATTCACCAAAGTAGCTTTTGTCGTCAGTTATAGTAGCGCTGTCCGATGACACCGACACAATCCTCTCGACGTGCTGTGTACCGTCGCATCGCCCAGACGTCCTACTACGACTGGCCAGCCTATCATGCGACGCCCCTCTGCGACCGGAGTTCAACAGCCGGCCTTGCTAAAGATGTCCGGGTCCTCGCGACCGTCTGGTTCGACCACGACGCCCACGACTCTATCGAAGCGTTCGTCGCTCACTGGCCGCTAGCCTACGTCGAATTCGACGCTCACGACCGCTACACTGGGAGCACGACGTACGAGATGGAGGTGCTATTCCGTGGGTTTCTCCTCAAGGAACTCTACGGGTGGGACTACGAAACGGCACTCTGCTCGTATCTGTAAGACCGACCCTCTCTCCGCCGTCGCCTCGGGTTCGAGACTGTGCCCGACCAGTCGACGCTCTGGCGGAGTTGGCACTATCGGTTCACCTCCGACCTCCGCGAGTGTATCGAAACTGCCGCGCGGACGATCCTCTTCAAGGCGTCCGACGCTGGGGTTTCGGTTC
>NZ_SGTV01000104.1:0-669 GCF_005435035.1 Halorubrum sp. SD690R
TCTCTGATGAACAGCACAAGCGGTTCGTCAAGGCACTTTACGAATCACCCGAGGAAGTAGGATTAGACGCGCCCGCGTGGTCTGTTCCACTAGCCCGTCACTATCTCGCCGAAGAGTTTGATGTTGAGTACTGTGAGCGGCACGTCCGGCGATTGATGTCTGAGGCCGGGCTGTCCTGGAAGACAGCCCGGCCGGAGTTCTACAAATCCGACGAAAGAGCCCAAGAAGCCTGGAAAGAAGGCTTCAAAAAAAGCGCAACGACCTGGACGACGAATACACAATCCTGACCATCGATCAGACGAGACAGGTTCTCTCGACGTTGATTTATGCGTGGTTTCCGGAAGGGGAGCGCCCGTCACTGCCGGTGACGGGCGCGTGGGATAGCATCAAGTTGCTTGGTACAGTCAGCGATGGCGGTGATACGTTCTTCCTGCCGTGTGCGGGGAATTTTAACAGCGACACGACGATTCGACTTCTCGACGCACTTCAGACTGAATTCGGCGAGAAGATTTGCGTCGTTTTGGACAACGCCTCGTATTTCACGGCGAACAAGGTCCAAGAGTTTGCTGAAGGTACACCGATAGAACTCTGTTACCTACCGCGGGGTTCACCGGAGCTGAACCCCGCGGAAGAGTGTTGGAGACAACTTGATCAAGAACTTGGGAACCG
>NZ_SGTV01000105.1:0-663 GCF_005435035.1 Halorubrum sp. SD690R
CGTTTAGTGAGCGCAACGGATTGCTTGGATTGTTCTACACGCGTTCCGCCGGCGATCCGGAGACTGTGGACGAGTTCCCAGAGCGTTACACGGCTGAGGACGTCGCCGAAAAGGTCGTCCACGACATCGATCACTGGTACGAGGCCGAGGCGAGCGTATGCTGCATCGCGAAGTTTGAGGGCCTCCAGCACGGTGTCCACGGAGAGGGTGCAGTCATCTCTTGGGTCGTCGAATAAGAGGGTGTCCGAGAGTAGTGCCGGTTCATCCGATTGACTCTGTTGATACCTACTAGTTCGGCACAATCCGTCGTGAAACAACTGGTAAGTAGAATTGCGAAGTTACCGGGTTCCGGTAGAAATGGTACCTGATTACGCAGTTGGGAAGGAAGGTAAGACGGTACGACCTCGAAGCCAGTACTCTATCACGGCTAGCAATACGTAGGCGACGAGGTATATCGGTGCGAACACGAACACGAAAAGAAATCCGGGCGAATCACCTTGTCCACTTCCAATCGGTTGAATATACACCAGTATATGCCAGAAAACGAGGATAGCAACCAATAGCGCCCCCGGACTGCGAATTTCATACCGAAGCCAGAGAAAGACAGGAACCCCTATCGTCACCAGTCCAAACCCAATAGATAACGCAAGCGCGTCCCAGAGC
>NZ_SGTV01000106.1:0-633 GCF_005435035.1 Halorubrum sp. SD690R
TCGATACCAGCATCTTCCGAGCTGCTGCCACGATCGCTTTCTGTGAGTTCTTCCGGCTTGCTAACCGGTCGTAAAACCGACTCAGATACTCGTCGTTACTCGTATGAACTGCGGTGTTTGCTGCTTGGACGAGCAGCCATCGTACACGCCCTGATCCACGTTTCGAAATGCCCCCTTCGATCCGCGAGTCGCCTGACTCGCGGATCACCGGGTTCAATCCCACGTAACTGACAACCTCCTTGTCACCGTCAAACCGGTCGATCCCACCCAACTCCGCGTAGATTGTCAGCGCAGTGTAGTAACTCACACCGGGAATCGTCATGAGCAGCTGGGTCTCCTTCAGAGACCCAGCGCGCTCTTCGATCGTCTCATCGAGCTTCTGAATCTCTTCGGTGAGCGACTCGATCAGGTCGAGGTACGACTCGAGCAGCGTGTCGAATGGCGTCGGGATCGAGAGTCCCCGCAGGGACTCTCGTCCCTCCACGGTTAGCGGTTTCACGTCTTCAGTGATGCCGTGATCGGAGAGGAGTCCATGGACCTTGTTGGCGTACTTGGTACGGTTTTCGACCAGGGTCTGTCGCCCGCGCACGAGTGCGCGGGCTTCCCTGACCTCCTCGGTCGGAACGTAGCTTT
>NZ_SGTV01000107.1:0-609 GCF_005435035.1 Halorubrum sp. SD690R
TGGTACGGTTTTCGACCAGGGTCTGTCGCCCGCGCACGAGTGCGCGGGCTTCCCTGACCTCCTCGGTCGGAACGTAGCTTTCAGGCACCGAATTTAACCGGAGCATCCGCGCGAGTTCTTTGGCGTCCACGCGGTCGGTTTTCTTGTCGGTGTCTGCGATCTGGTTGATCTTTTTCGGATGAGCAACGGTCACATCCAAATGCTCCGACAGCGTATCGTGGATGTGGTAGTAGTTGGAGGTCGCCTCAAGCACGGCTTGTGCGCCGGCGTACCGCTGGGCGAGCTCGTCGAGGTTCGCGTTCTCGACGCGAACCTCTTCGACGATCTTCCCGGCCTCATCCATTACTGCCACCTGTGCGTACCGTTTGTGGACGTCGATTCCGAGGTACATGGTTGGTTCACCCGGGACGCCAGTGCGTGAAGCAGAGATTCACCTATTCGGGCTTTCCCGGATGCCGCGGGGCGCGGCATCCGGGCTGTAGCGCCCATGACTCGGCTTCTTTCGCACACGGACCAGTCAACAGAACGTGCTCTGTGGCACGAAATCCAGGTCGGTCTCTTGCGCCCCATATCTTGTTTCACGCTCTGCTAGGGTAGCAGCGTTTCCAT
>NZ_SGTV01000108.1:0-607 GCF_005435035.1 Halorubrum sp. SD690R
TCGCGGTGTCCTGCCTTCTCGTTTCGATGTGGGCCGTCATGGAGAGCCTGAACTCGTCAGGTGGCGTCTACTGGGGTGAATTGTTCTCGGCAGCCGCCGGTGGGCTTCTGCTGTTCCTCGTCATTATCGGTAGTTCCCATCGAGTCAGGAGTTAGTCAGGACTGATGAGGTTAGATTCTCAGAAAGCGTCTGGATGGGTGTTGTGGAATGTCTCTACCATCCAGACACTATCCTTACGGCCTCAGACCTTGAAACCTTAGCGGAGGGCCTCCTCGAAGAGCTCCCGATCCCCGGAGTCGAAGCCGGAGCCTTCGACTCCGGGATCATCCGTCGAACACTTCTGCAAGCCGCTGTCGATCAGAAATCAATCAAAGCCGTCACCGACACCACTCGCCGGACGTACTCCGACGATTACACCCTCAAACAACTGCACACCGTTCCAGCAGATCAGCTCGAAGCCGCCGTCAACAACATCTTCGCTCAACAGGCGGCGATGATCCTCGGCCCCGGCCCGAGGATCATCTGCCTCGACTTCGTCGATATCCACTACCACGGCTGTCCACACGCTGATGCTGGCGAACTCTGCCACACCAAACCACGCGATGGC
>NZ_SGTV01000109.1:0-585 GCF_005435035.1 Halorubrum sp. SD690R
ACGGCGTTTGAACCTCTAGTGGAGAGTGGAGCGTCTGCGGCTGAACTCCCTTTTCCATGCTCACACCGTCTCAGCCGCCATTTTCGGTCCATTAAGTGTTAGATACTCAACGTTCAAAGCTGAGTGATATACAAAGACCGCCAGTACACCAAGTACAATCCCTATCGCACTCCATCGGAGAGCAGCGACCGTTTGAGGACTGATCCCAGTTTCAACAGCTGGCCCCGATAACTGGGACAATGCGGCAAACAAGAATGAGAGGGCTGCGAACACCGCTAATCCGGCTACAAGACCGAGAACATCTATTGGTGGGCGTCCCTCACGTTTCTTTTCAAAAAGTGTAGAAGGATTTCCACCTGGCATATCTCATTATTCTTATTCGAGGCACTTAATTAACCATCTGTACTGAGCGATTCGTGAGCTCCCTGTACTGAGCGATCGAGAACACAAAACTATCACCTGCTGAGGATTTCACCTATGGAAACGCTGCTACCCGGGCAAACCACGTCTAGCGATAAAATGATTACGCCGTCCGGGGATCTGCTGTTCTCACAACCGGCAGGCGGTCGGAGCGTGTCTGCGGTG
>NZ_SGTV01000010.1:0-128820 GCF_005435035.1 Halorubrum sp. SD690R
TTCGAGTCCCGCCCCGCACCGCACCTCACGCCTCCCCAGCCTCGTCGGTGGCTCTCCGCTTCGCTCCGACCCACCGACTCCCTCGCGCGGTGCTGTCTCGCGGCCGCCGATGGCGGCCGCTCGTCGGCACGCGCCAGCGTCTCGATAGTTTGTAAGTGGGGAATATTTTCGCTCACGGACGTTTCACGCGCTCGGCAGGTCGATCTCGTCCCCGTCGGCGTAGACCGTCGGGTCCCGGATGATCCCGTCGAGGTGGAGCGGCGCATCCGTCTCGCCGCCGATCCCGACGTTGTCGCCGATCGCGATGTGGACGGTCCCGCCCGCCTTCTCGTCTAAGAGGACTGAACCGACGAGTTCCGCAACGCCGCCGTTGGTGCCGATGCCGAGCTCCGCGAGGTTGTACGCCGCGTCGCCGACCTCGTCGGCGGCGGCCTCGACGTCGGCGCGGATCGCGTCGTCGGCGATCTCGGTCACGAACCCGTCCTCCACCTCGAACGCCAGCTCCCGCCCGTCGTCGAGCAGGCCGTGGGGCATCATCGTCCCGTCGACGACGAAGGTCCCGGTCGCGCTCGCGGGCGCGACGAACACCTCGCCCGCGGGGAGGTTCGAGAAGTCGCCCGGGTCGCGGACCATGCCGGTGTCGGCGAGCCACTCGCGGTCGCCGACCTCGAAGGTGATGTCCGTGCCGGCGGGCGCGGTGACGCGGACCTCGCTGGCGTCGCCGATCTGCCCCAGCACGTCGTCGCAGGCGGCCTCGATGGCGGCGTAGTCGGCGTCGAGCCCCGTCATGAACACGTCCTCGGTGATCCCGGGCAGCGTCGCGCCGCGCGCGCCGGCGTCGCAGGCCGCGCCGCGGGCGCGGGTGTGGCTCAGGCTCTTCGTCGTCGGCGCGAGGAAGGCGTCGGCCTCCGCCATCGCGGCCGCGACCGGTGCCGGCGGCTCCGTCCCGTGCTGTTCGGTCGGGGGGTACCGGAGGAGCGTCGCGTCGTCGGTGACGGCGCTCGCGGCCGCGTACAGCGCCTCGCCGATCGGCTCGCGCTCGTCGTCGATGACGACCGCGACCGATTCGTCGGGAGCGACGTTCAGACACTGTTCGACCGCGGTCGTCGCGGCGTCGGAGAGGTCGGCTGCCATGCCAGCGTCTCCGTTCGGCCGGGCGTTAGGCCTTGTCATCGCTGAGTTTACTCTATTCCGTAATTGAATTATTTACGTCCGGTGCCGATCGGCGTCGAATTAACCGATCGATTACTCGTGGGGTAGTTAATTTCATTTTACCCACCTCGAAAAGATTATACCGATTCCCGAGCGAGGGGCAGATATGATACGCGTGGGCGTCAACGGCTACGGCACGATCGGGAAACGGGTCGCGGACGCCGTCGCGGCCCAGCCGGACATGACACTCGTCGGCGTGACGAAGGCGTCGCCCGACTACGGCGTCGAGGCCGCGGCGCGGCGCGGCTACGACCTGTACGCGGCGGTCGAGGACCGCGTCGAAGACTTCGCGGCCGCCGGCGTCGACCTGTCCGGGATCCTCGGCGACCTGCTCGACGCCGTCGACGTCGTCGTCGACTGCGCGCCCTCCGGCGTCGGCGAGCGCAACGCGCCCGTCTACGAGGCCCACGACACGCCGGCGATCTTCCAAGGCGGCGAGGACGCCGCCGTCGCCGAGGCCTCCTTCAACGCCCGCGGTCGGTTCGAGGCGGCCCGCGGCGCGGACGCGGTCCGCGTCGTCTCCTGTAACACGACCGCGCTCTCGCGGCTGCTCGCGCCGCTCGACGAGACCTACGGCGTCGAGAAGGCGCGCGTCACGCTCGTGCGCCGCGGCGGCGATCCGAGCGAGACGGACCGCGGCCCGATAAACGACATCGTTCCCGACCCCGCGGCGGTCCCCTCTCATCACGGTCCGGACGTGAACGAGATTCTTCCCGACCTGCCGGTCGACACCGCGGCACTGAAGGCGCCGGTCACGGGGATGCACACCCACAGCGTCAACGTCACGCTGGAGAGCGACCCCGACTCGGGGGCCGTCCGCGACCTCCTCGCCGACGAGGACCGGATCTTCCTCGTCCCGGAGGCCGCGGGCATCGACGGCGCGGGCGCGCTGAAGGAGTACGCCGCCGACGCGGGGCGGCCCCGCGGCGACCTCTGGGAGAACTGCGTCTGGGAGGAGTCGATCAGCGTCACCGGGCGAGACCTGTACCTCTTCCAGAACGTCCACCAAGAGGCCGACGTGGTCCCGGAGAACGTCGACGCGATCCGCGCGATGACGACCGATGTCGACGCGGCCGAGTCGGTGGCGCGGACGAACGAGACGCTCGGCGTGGGTCTCGAAAGTCGGCTCGGGAACGACGGGCCGGCGCGCGCGGAACTGACGGCCGACGACTGACGCCGTAGTCGCGGTCTTTTCGGTCGCTACCGTCCGGAAACAGCCGTCACTCGGTCGGTCGCGTGACGAGGAACGTCCGGCCGCCGCGGCGTTCGAGGTGGACCTCGCTCCCGTCGACGCGGTTCACGCGGACTCGGTCCGGGAGGCGGTCGGTTCGACAGTCGGTGATGTCCACGCGCGTGGGCGTCGCGTACCGGGGTCGGTCGGCGGTGACTGCGCTCATACACCTAGTTCGGCCCGGAACGCTCCTATAACCGAGCCATCCGCGGAGTGAAAGTGAAAGTGGACGATCCGCTGCCGCTCGCCGGTGATTCGGACAGTCGGGCTCGCCGCCGGCGGTCCGCTGTCGCTCCTCTCGGCGGTCCGCTGTCGCCCTACCGCCGGAGGCCGGTCGCCTCGTCGTCCTCGACGAACCGCACCGTGAAGTAGTCGTAGCCGCCGTAGGCAGCATCGAGCGCGCCCATCCACCAGTTCCACCGCTCCACCAGCGAGGAGTCGTCCGGCGCGTCCTCCATGTGCCCGATCACCCCCGTCACGGTCAGGCCGTGGCCGCGGTCCTCGGAGGGCCGCCCGGAGTCGACGAGGTCGCGGGCCGCCCGCGAGACGGCCCGCCGCTCGGCCTCGGTCCCGCCGAACTCGTCTTCGAGCGCGCGTTCCAGACGCTGTCTGTCCATGAACGAGTTTGGGTGCGCAGGTATATGAGTCGCGTGGTAGGGGGTGTCAGGTCCGGTGTCGCGACGGGGTTGCGTCGACTCCGCGGGCGACTCACAACCGCGCCGCGAGCGCGAGGAACAGCAGCGAGAACGGGGCCGTGAGCAGCGCCAGCGCCAGTCCGCCCGCTCCCTCGCCGGCCGCAACGGCCATGAGGAGGCCGACTACGAGCGAGGACGATCCCAGCGTCGCGAGGGTGAGCCGCTCCGGGACGCTCGCTCGGTCCGGCCCGTCGCTCTCCGCCAGCACCGCGCCGAGCGCGGACTCGACCGCGTCCGCCCGGTCGCGGGGGACGAACAGCCACGGCGTCGACCGGAACCACGCGTTCCCCCGGTACGCGAGCAGGAACACCGTCGTCCACGGGAGGTCGATCCGGCGCGTCCTGACGACCGCCCCGAGGTCGTCGCTCCGAGTCCGGTCGCCCGCCGGATACGTCCGCGCGATCGCCCGCTCGGCCGGGTCGAGCCGAACGGCGACCCCCGACGACTCGGCGACCGCCGGCACGAACCAGACGACCCAGAACAGCGGCCAGAGGGCCGGCAGGAAGTCAGTCGGCAGCGCCAGCGCCGCCGCGACGACCGCGCCGAGCCCGGCCAGCGTCCAGCCGGGCCGAAGCGTCTCTGCGGCCTCGCGCAGTCGGGCGACGGACGGCTCCCCGACCGAACTCTCGCGGTACACGGCGTACAGCACCGGCACGGTACCGAGCAGAAGCGCGAGCAAGAGCGCGACCCCGACGGCGATCGCCTCGGCCCCGACGCTCGGGACCGCGAGGTCGCCGGACGCGATACCCGCGATTCCCCCGACGGCGACGGTGCCGAAGACGACGAGGACCGCGCCGGCGATCCCGACTGACACCCCGATCGCGAGCGAGCGCAGTCGCTCGTGGCGGACCGGCCCCCACTCGATCGGGTCGCGTTCGGCGACCGCCTCGGAGACGCTCCGGTCGCCGTGGGGGTCGGCCCGGACCTCCGCGGACTCCGTGCGGTCCATCGCCTCCTCGGAGGTGGAGGGCGTCCCGCGCTCGGAGGGCATACGAGCGCAGTTACCGCCGCGGTAATAAAAAGCGTGAGGCCGGCTTCCGGGTCGACTGACCGGCTACTGCTCCGACGCGGCGGCGTCCGCGTTCGGCTCGGCCGCGTCCGTCGCCGCCCCGGAGGGCTCCGCGGGCTCGACGTTGCCGAGCCGGAGCGCGTTCCCGGTGACGCCGAGGCTCATGCCCATGTCGCCGACGACGACGGCCATCGCGACGCTCACGTAGCCGAGGGGAGCGCCCGCGGCGAGTAGCGCCTTCACGGCGAGGGAGGCCCCGATATTGGTCCGGATCGTCGAGCTCGCGCGCGAGGCGAGGTCGACGACGTACGGGAGCCTGGTCAGGTCGTCGGCCATCAGCGCCACGTCCGCGGTCTCGATGGCGGTGTCGGTGCCGGCGGCGCCCATCGCGACCCCCACGTCCGCCGCCGCGAGCGCCGGGGCGTCGTTGATCCCGTCCCCGACCATCGCGACGCCGCTGTCGGTCTCGGCGGCGAGCTCACGCACCGCCGCGACCTTCTCGTCGGGGAGCAGATCCGCGCGCACCTCGTCGACGCCGACGCGGTCGCCGGTCGCCCGCGCGGTCCGCTTGTTGTCGCCGGTGAGCATCGCGACCCGGTCCACGCCGAGTTCGTGGAGGCGGTCGACGACCCACGCCGCCTCCGGACGGACTGTGTCCGCGACCGCCACGACGCCCTCCAGTTCCGCCTCGGTCCCGACGAGGACGACCGTCTTCCCCTCGGCCTGAAGCCGCGGAATCGTCTCGCTCGCTAGGTCGAGGTACTGCCCGTGGTCGCAGGGCTCGGGCTCCGCGGCGGCGCTCGCCTCGCTCCCGCGCACTCCGTCTCCGCCAGCGTCGTCGGCGTCGTCGCGCTCCCGAACCACCCCTCCGTCAGGGCGGACGTGGGCGTGGCTCAGGTCGAAACCGAGGTCCTCGAACAGCGAGGGCTTGCCGGCGTAGTGGGTCTCGCCGTCGATATCAGCGCGGACGCCTTCGCCCGTGAGCGTCTCGAAGTCGGTGACCTCGGTCTCGTCGCTGGACCCGGTACCGGCGGCCTCGGAACCGGCGGCGTCAGTGCCCCGCACCAATATCGCCTCCGCCACCGGGTGTTCGCTCCGTCGCTCGATGGCGGTCGCGCACGCGAGCACGTCGTCGGCCTCGCGGTCGCCGAGGGGGACCACGTCGGTCACCGACAGCTCGCCGCGCGTGAGCGTCCCGGTCTTGTCGAGCGCGACGACGTCGACGTCGCCGGCCGCCTCCAGGTGTTCGCCGCCCTTGATCAGGACGCCGTTCCGGGCGGCCGCGGTCACGCCGGAAACGACGCTGACGGGCGTCGAGATGACGAACGCGCAGGGGCACGCGACGACGAGCAGGGTGAGTCCGCGGACGAACCACGTCTCCGCGCCGCCGCCGACGAGGACGGGGCCGAGCGCGGCGGTCGCGACCGCGCCGACTACGACGATCGGGGTGTAGACGCCTGCGAAGCGGTCGACGAACCGCTCGGCGCGCGTCTCCTCGCCGTTGGCGGCCTCGACGAGGTCGACGACCCTCGCGATGGTCGACTCCTCGGCGGGCGCGGTGGCCTCAACCTCGAGGTAGCCGGCCTCGTTGATCGAGCCGGCGTACACCTCGTCGCCGGGCTCCTTCTCCGCCGGGACCGACTCGCCGGTGATCGGCGACTCGTCGACCGCGCCGGAGCCCTCGCGGAGCACCCCGTCGAGCGGGACGCGCTCGCCGGGTCGCACCGCGAGCCGCTCGCCCGTCGCGACGGCCTCGGCGGGGACCGTCTCCTCCTCGCCGTCCCGGATCACGACCGCCTCGTCGGGGGACAGCTCCATCAGCTCGCGGAGGGAGGTGCGCGCCCGGTCGATCGAGTAGCGTTCGAGCAGCTCGGCGACCGAGAACAGCACCGCGAGCGTCGCCGCCTCGAACGGGAGGTCGACGAGCAGCGCGGCGACGACCCCGACGCTCATCAGCAGGTCGATGTCGAGGCTCACCCCCCGCAGCGAGTAGAACCCGTTCCGGAGGATCGGCGGCCCGGCGATCGCGACCGCCAGCAGGTACGCGACCGAGGCGCCCGTGACGGCCCACGGCCCGAGGAAGCCGACGCCGCCGATCGTCGCGAACGTCGGGTCGAGCCCGGGGAGCAGCCACTCGAGGGCGAGCCCGACCGCGAGGAAGGCCCCGCCGACCGCGGTGGCGATCGCGCGCGGGCTCGTGAACAGGCCGTCGGCGACGCCGTCGGACTCCGCATCCGCGACCGCGTACCCCGCGCCCTCGACGGCGGCCGTCAGCGCCTCCACGTCCGTCGCCTCCGGATCGTACGTGAGGACGACGACGCCCGTCGTGGGCCGAGTGTCGACCGAGCGGACGCCCTCCCGATCGAGCGCGCCCTCGACTTTCCCCGCGCACGACGAGCAGTCCATGTCCGGCACCGCGAGCCGGAGCTGCGCTCCCGTCGGCGCGCTCCCGTCCGACTCGTCGGGATCGGCTGTCGGGTTCGATTCGCTCATTAGCTGAACGTCGCTCCCGGAGCGTTATTAATCTAGCTACCACATAGAGGCATTATTTTATAAGAGATTAATAAAAATAGATTCGAAGTAAACAAATTTGACGAGGAAGTATTTACCTCCGAGCCGGCTACCCGCGGGTATGACAGACTGGCGCGCCGTCGGCTACGGCTTCGTCGTGATGCTGATCGCCGGGCTGCTGGCCACGCTCGTCCCCGTCGTGGGCCACGTTGGCGCGGGACTCATCGGCGGATTCGTCGCCGGCTACGTCGCCGCCGGCGGGCTGCTCTCCGGCTTCTGGCACGGCCTGCTCGCGGGCTCGGTGAGTGGCGTGGCCGTCACGCTCCTGCTCGCCGCGTTCGGCGGCCTCGTCGGACTGGCCGGTGGCCCACTCGGAAGCCTGCTCGGTGGCGCGGGGGTCCTCGTCGTCGGACTGTTCCTGACGCTGCTGTTCGCGGTCGACTTGGCGCTTGCGGGTGCTATCGGCGGCGTCCTCGGATAGCGGGATCGGCTCGAAGCGGTCCGTCGCTGCGGGGCTCCGGTATCTTATTACAATAGAACCGCGGACGCGACGGGACCGGCCGCCCCGCGGCCGGAATTCACGCGCTCTCGACGGCGTCGAGGACCGCCTCGTAGTCCGGCTCGTTGGTCGGGTCGTCGGCGACCCAGTCGAAGACGACCTCGCCGTCGTCGTCGATCACGAACACGGCGCGGTTCGCGATGCCGTGGAGGCCGAGTTCGGCGATGTCGATCTCGAGGTCGTACGCGCGGATCGCGTCGCCGGCCATGTCGCTCACGAGGTCGAACTCGATCCCGTGCTCCTCGCGGAACGCGCCCTGCGAGAACGGCGAGTCGGCGCTGATCCCGAAGAGGGTCGCGCCGGCCTCCGCGAAGGCGTCGGCGCGCTCCTGGAAGGCGATCATCTCGTTCGTACACGGCGGCGTGAACGCGCCGGGGAAGAACGCGAGCACGACCGGCCCGTCGCCGATCTCCTCGTCGAGGTCGAACGGCTCGTGGTCGCTCGTGCCGACCGTCGCGGTGAACGCGGGTGCGTCGTCGCCTGTGGATACCATCGACTCTCGATACGGCTGATTCACGCAAAAGCCTTGTCGCGACCTCGTTCGGTGCCGGTATTGGCCCGCTACCGTCTCGGGCCGAACCCGCACCGAGTCACTCGCGGTCGAGGTACTCCTGTTGGATGTCGACGATCTCGCCGGAGTTCTCGCAGTCGGCGTACCGGCGGAGCGGCTCCGCGTTGAGCTCGAGGAACGTCTCGCCCCACGTGAACTTCGACAGGGCGCGCTCGGCGCGGTCGCGCTCGCCGAGAATCACCAGCGCCGCGGCGAACGCCTCGACGGTGGTGAGCCGCATCGGACGGCCGAAGTTCACGGGGTTGGCGGCGACGAGGTAGGGCAGCGCGCGGTGCTCGCCGGGGAGCGAGAACATCTTCTCGCCCGCCGACTCCCATGAGCAGTCGAGCGCGACGAGCGCGGTCTCGGCGGCCCGCTCGGCGTCGACGGGCGAGAGCGCGCGCTCGGCGTGGGGGTTGAGGACGACCCCGTACGGCGTGGCTCGGTCCGAGCGGTGGAGCTCGGCGAGGTCGAAGCGCGCGAGCTTCCGGGCCGTACACTTGTCGGGGTCGTCGTCGCCCTCGTACCGGACGTGGAGGTCCACACTCGGCGTTCGACGGAGTCGCGTATAAGCCGTACGGACGCCGTCGGCAGAAAAAATGCGGGTGGTCGACGCCCGCGCGCCGTCACGGGGCGCGGGTCTGCGTCACGATCGGTTCGCCGTCGTCGGCCTCTTCGGGGACGCGCGTCCGCGTCCCGATCGGAGCCGATTCGCCTTCGGTTGTCAGTTCTTTCATCGCGTTTTACAGTATTTACTCGGTGCGTAAAAAATTTTGGCTGAAATACCTATTATCCGCCCTTTGTCCTTATATAGACATGGTTTTTTGGCATTTATACCAACGAATGTTCTAGCAAATGCTATTTTTGTGCCTGATCAAACGCGCCAGTTATTCGCCAGTCCGCCGCGAATCGGACTCCGCCGCTTCGTCCCGATACCGTCAAACCGGCCCGGTACCGGCGGGGTTTTTCCTCGTCGCCGCGCAGGTGATCGCATGGAGCTGTTCGCGGTTCCGGACCTCCCGGAGATCCGGGAGGGAGACGACCTCGCGGCCATGATCGGCGAGCGCGTCGACCTCCGCGAGGACGACGTGGTCGTCGTCGCCAGCACGGTCGTCTCGAAGGCCGAGGGACGCGTCTTCGACCTCGACGACTTCCCGGCCGGCCCCCGGGCCCGCGAGGTCGCCGACCGGCTCGCCGAGATAGCGGACGAGGAGAAGGATCCGCGCTTCGCGCAGGCGGTCATCGAGGAGTCGACGGAGCTGGTCATGGAGGCGCCGTTCCTCCTCACCGCGACGCGCTTCGGGCACGTCGGCGTCAACGCCGGCATCGACCGCTCGAACGTCCCGGACGGCGACCTGCTGCTGCTCCCGGAGCGCCCCACCGAGAGCGCGGAGCGCATCCGCGACGGACTCGCGGCCGACCGCGTCGTCGTCAGCGACACCTCCGGTCGTCCCTTCCGGCACGGCCAGCGCGGGGTCGCGATCGGCTGGGCCGGGCTACCCGCCAGCCGCGACTGGCGCGGCGAACGCGACCGCGACGGCCGCGAGATGGGCGTCACCGTCCAGAACGTGATCGACGAGCTCGCCGCCGCCGCCAACCTCGTCGCCGGCGAGGGCGCGGGCGGCACCCCGGTCGTCGTCGTCCGGGACTGGGAGTTCGGCGACCACGACGGCTCGGACAATCACTTCCGCGAGGTCGAGGGCGACTTCGTCCGGCAGGCCCTGCGGGAGTGGACCTTTCAGGAGTAACCATGCTCGGAATCGAACTCACCCCAGAACACGAGCTGTCTCGCCTCGTCGACCTCGGCGTCCGCGCCGAGGAGGCCGGCTACGACGCCGTCTACTCGACGTGTCACTACAACAACCGCGACCCGTGGGCGTTCCTCTCGCGGCTCGCGGCCGCCACCGACTCGGTCCGGCTCGGTCCGGGGGTCGCCAACCCCTACGAGACCCACCCGGTGACGCTCGCGTCGAAGGTCGCGACCCTCGACGAGGCCTCCGAGGGGCGCGCCGTCTTCGGGCTCGGCCCGGGCGACCCCTCGACGCTCGCCAACCTCGGCCTCGAAGACGAGCGCGGGCTCCGCTCGGTGCTGGAGGCGTTCAAGACCGCACAGCAGCTCTGGGCCGGAGAGCGCGTCGACCACGAGGGCACCTTCGACGCCGCGGACGCCGGGCTCAACTACGAGCCGCCGCAGGGCGCGGACATCCCGGTCCACGTCGGCGGCGAGGGGCCGCACATGTGTCGGATGGCCGCGAAGCACGCCGACGGCCTCCTGTACAACGGCTCGCATCCGAAAGACCTCGCGTGGGCCCGCGAGCAGGTCGACGACGGCCTCGACGACAGGCCCGATAGCCGGGGCGAGTTCGACCTGATCGCCTACGCCGCGGTGTCGGTCGCCGAGGACGAGGCCGCCGCCCGCGAGGCCGCCCGGCCGCCGGTCGCGTTCATCGCCGCGGGCGCGGCCCCGCCCGTCCTGAAGCGCCACGGGATCGACCCCGACGCCGCGAGCGGGATCGGTGACCGCGTCTCGGCCGGCGAGTTCTCCGCCGCCTTCGAGCGCGTGACCCCCGAGATGGTCGACGCCTTCTGTATGGCGGGCACCCCCGAGACCGTCCGCGAGCGCGCCGCCGCCGTCGCCGAGCACGCCGACGGCCTCGTCGTCGGCTCGCCGCTCGGGCCGGACCTCGAGGCCGCCGTCGACCTCGCGGCCGAGGCGGTCGACGGGCTGTTCTGAGGTCCGTCGACTGGGTTCCCGAGGCGCGTCGACGGGGGCTGTTCCGGGCCGCGTCGGCGGCGGCGGTTCCGGGCCGCGTCGGCGGCGGCGGTTCCGGGCCGCGTCGGCGGCGCCCGCACTGCTTTCACGCACGCCGGCGGCGGATTCTCGCCCGCTGACAATCGAGAATCGCTGCTGATAACGCCGGCGGGAGGTTCATAACCCGTTCTCGTCGAGGGCGAAGCATGTCCACGACACGACAGCGCCGCCCGGGTGTCCGCGGGCGGTACGAGGCCCTCCTGTGGCGGACGATGGACGCGCTCGGCGTCACCGAATCGATAGAGCGCAAGGTCGTCACGGCGGTCGGCATCCAGTTTCTCGTCACGGTCGGCATCTTTCTCACTCAGTTTCTGATCTCGGGGACCGCCGCGTACGTCGTCTCGGGGGCGCTGTTCCTCGGCGCGGTCGTCGCCATCTACAACACGCTGCTCATCGTTCGACAGGACTTCGTCGGCCCGATACGCGCGCTGGAGCGTCAGGCGGAGGCGATCGCCGCGGGGAATATCGACGACGCGCGTGAGCCCGACGCGACCGGGTCGTCGGGCGGCGACGCCGCGGGCGCCCTCGACCCGACCCAACCCGACGAGATCGGGAGCCTCGTCGGCGCCTTCGGCGAGGTCCACGGGTACCTCACGACCGTCTCCGCGCAGGCGGAGGCCCTCGCCGATCAAGAGTTCGACGACCCCGCGCTCGACGAGGAGGTCCCGGGCGCCTTCGGGGCGTCGCTCGACGAGATGGCCGAGAACCTCGCGGCCTACACCACCGAGCTGGAGGCGCTCGTCGACGCCTTCGGCGACGCCGCCGAGCGCGCGCAGGACGGCGACCTGACGGCGACCATCGACGGGGACGCGCTGGCGACCGACGAGGGCCGGTACGTCGAGATCGTCGACAACTACAACCGGCTCGTCGCGACGCTCGGCGAGACGGTCGGCGAGGTCGGCGGGTTCACCGCCGACGTGGCCGGGGCCGCGGACGAGGTGCGCGCGAGCATGGACGAGGTCGACGACGCGAGCGGCGAGGTCGCGCGCTCGGTCCAGGAGATCTCCGACGGCGCGGCCGAGCAGACGGACGAGCTGGAGGCGATCGCGAGCGAGATGAACACGCTGTCGGCGACCGTCGAGGAGATCGCGGCGAGCGCCGACGACGCGGCCGAGACCGCGCGCGACGCCGCCGAACGCGGTCGCTCCGGCCGCGAGGAGGCGGCTGAGGCGATCGCGGAGCTTGAGACGCTGGAGACGCGGATCGGCGAGACGGCGGCCGCGGTCACGGACCTCGCGGACCGGGTCGGCGAGATCGACGAGATCGCGGCCGTGATAGACGAGATCGCGGAGGAGACCAACCTGCTCGCGCTGAACGCCTCCATCGAGGCGGCGCGCGCCGACGGCTCCGGCGACGGGTTCGCGGTCGTCGCCGACGAGGTGAAGTCGCTCGCCGAGGAGACGCGCGAGTCGGCGGGGGAGATCTCCGGGCGGATCGAGGAGGTCCAGACCGCGTCGGCGGAGACCGCCGCCGACGCCGAGGCGATGGAGGCCCAGGTAGCCGAGGGGGTCGAGACGATCGAGTCGACGCTGCGGGAGTTCGAGGGCGTCGTCGAGGACGTGACGAGCGTCGACGAGACGGTCCAAGAGATCAGCGACGCGACCGACGACCAGGCGCGCACCACGCAGGAGGTCGTCGACATGGTCGACGGCGTCGCCTCCGTGAGCCGACAGACCGCGACCGAGGCGGAGACCGTCGCGGCCGCGGCCGAGGAGCAGACCGCGACCGTCTCCGAGGTGACCGGCCGGGTCCACACGCTCTCGGACCGGTCCGACGACCTGTTGGCGCGGCTGAACGAGTTCGAGGTTCCCGACGGGGGCGACGGTGCCGAAACCGTCGACGGTCCGGGGGCCGGCGCCGAGGTGCGGTCGGCGACGGGCGCCGACGACGACTGAGGACGCGGTCGGCGATCGGTGCTGACGACGACTGAGGACGCGGTCGGCGATCGGTGCTGACGACGACTGAGGACGGTCTGGGCGCGACGAGGTCGGCGACCGGCGCCGCCGACTACTCCGAGCGCCCGCGTCCGCCGAGCGAGGGCAGGTTCACGCCGATCTCACCGAGCAGCGCGCCGACGGCGGCGTAGCCCAGCGCGCCGACGGAAGCGATAATCAGGACCTGTCCGACGAGGACGAGCAGCGCCGACAGCGGGTCGCCGGCGCCGAGGATGAGGTCGTTCAGGAAGATGTCGACGAACCGCCCGACGTCGCCGACCAGCCGGGAGACGAAGTCGATGAGCGCCATCATGAGTCACGCTTGTACCGGGGGGTACTTGGGTGTTGAGTTCGCGGCGGGACCTCGATCGCTCCGGAACTACGCCTCCGAACACGGCTCCGACGGGTCGTCGTCGCGCGCGTACCGCAGCGCCCAGGCGATCAGGACGCCCTGAAACGGCAGGCGGGCCAGCGCCGCGAGCCGCGCCGGAGCGACGAGTCGGTCCGGGAGGAGGTCGTCGAGGGTGTCGCGCCGGGCGAGGTGGACGTTCGCCGGAAACACGGCGAGGAGGAGGGCGACGATCCCCCACGCGGACGGGCGCCGCGTCCGCGGTATCGCGACGCCGACCCCGAGGAGTATCTCGGCGATCCCGGAGAGGTACACCAGCCCGACGGGCCGGGGGAACGACGGCGGGATCGCCTCCGCGAACCGATCCGGGATCAGGAAGTGGGCGACCCCGGCGGTAACGTACGCCGCGCCCATGAGGGGCGCGAGCGAGCGTTCGGCGGCGTCCGACTCGACGGGATCGGGCCGTCGGCGCGCGGGCTGTGCGTCTGCGGCGTGGGACCGGTCGGCGTCGGCCATCGGTCCGACGCACGCACCGGACGCGTATCAGTCCTCCCCGACGGCCGCGGCGGGCCGTATCGGTGCGCGCGGTGCGGCCGAGGGTTCCGGGAACCGAACCCCTTACGAGCGGGCGAGCCCAACGGCGTGGTAATGAACACGTTGTTCTGGGTGCTGACGGGGGTCCTCGCGTACTCCGCGGTCGCGATGTGGCTGCGGAACGAGGGGATCCTCCCGGACGCGGTCAGGATCTCCGGACCGGTGTTGACGCTCCGGACCCTCCGCGGGCGCGCCTTCCTCGGCCGACTGGCGGCGCCGAAGCGGTTCTGGCGCGCGGTCGCCAACCTCGGCCTCGGCGGGGCCTTGGTGGCGATGGTGGCGTCGTTCGCGCTCATCCTCTCGTCGGCGATGTCGGCGTTCACGAACGCACAGCCCGCCGCGATCCAGCAGCCGCAGAACTTCCTCATCATCCCCGGCGTCAACGACTTCCTTCCCCTGTCGGTCGCGCCGGAGATCGTCGCCGGGCTCGGAGCCGCGATGGTGATCCACGAGGGGGCACACGGGCTCCTCTGCCGGGTCGAGGGCATCGACATCGACTCGATGGGACTCGTCTTCTTCGCGCTGCTCCCGGTGGGCGCGTTCGTCGAACCGGACGAGGAGGCGACGCAGGATGCGTCTCGCGGCGCGCGCGCACGGATGTTCGCTGCCGGCGTCACCGCGAACACCGTCCTCACGATCGTCGTCTTCGCGCTCCTCTTCGGCCCCGTGGTCGGCGCCATCTCGCCCGCGGCGGGCTACGCGGTCGGCGAGGTCAACCCCGGCTCCCCGGCGGCCGCGGCCGACATCTCGCAGGGCGACCGGGTCGTCGAGGTCGCCGGAACGCCGATCGAGACGAGCGCCGAGTTCGAGTCGGCGATCGCCGACGCCGGCGACTCGGTTGCGCTCACAGTCGACGACGGCGACGCGCGGGAGACGGTGCGGGTCGACCGCGAGCTACAGGTGGTCGGGTCCGCCGGCGGCAACCCCCTCGGCGTGAGGATCGAGGGCGCACCGGTGACGATCGCGGCGGTGAACGGCGAGCCGGTCGCGACCGAGTCGGACCTCTTCGCCGCGGTCGGCGACGACGAGCGCGCCGCGCTGACGGTGACCGGCAACGCGACCGTCGTCGACCAGGTCCGCGACGCGCCCGGCGCCGAGGACGCCTCGGGCGTCGAAACGGCCGACGGCGAGGCCGCAGTCACCGTCCCGGACGTGTCGATCGGCGCGTACGTCGTCGGCGTTCAGGAGGACGGGCCGATTCACGACGCGGGCGCCGCCCTCGGCGAGCCGCTGACGATCGTCTCGGTCGACGGCGAGCGCGTCGTCGACAACGGGGCGCTCTCCGCGGTCCTCGGCGAGCGCGAGCCGGGGGAGACCGTCCCCGTCACCGTCTACGACGCTGACGGCGAACGCGACACGTACGAGGTCGAACTCGACGCCCACCCGAACCGCGACGGCGGCTTCGTCGGCGTCAGCGTCTTCCCCGGGACGAGCGGGCTCGCGCTCGACGACGTGGGCGTCACCGAGTACCCCGCCGGCGCGTACCTCGAACTGCTCGGCGGCGACGGGGGCGAGGGGACCGCCGGCGGCGTCCCGCTCGGCGGGGTCACCGACTCGCCGCTCGGCTTGGTGTTCGTCGCGCTCATCCTGCCGCTCGGCAGCCTGTTCGGGCTCCCGTTCAACTTCGCGGGGTTCACCGGCGACCTGACCAACTTTTTCGTTGTCGAGGGGCCGCTCGCGGTGCTCGGCGGCGGGACGTTCCTGCTCGCGAACCTCCTGTTCTGGTCGGGGTGGATCAACATCCAGCTGGCGCTGTTCAACTGCCTGCCGGCGTTCCCGCTCGACGGCGGCCGCATCCTCCGGATGGTCGCCGAGGCGGTGATCAGCCGGGTCCCGATCAGCGACCGGCACGCCGCGGTGCGGACGATCACGGTCTCGTCCGGCCTCGTCATGCTGACCGGACTGATCGCGATGATCTTCGGCAACCAGATCCTCACGGCGCTCGGGCTGATCTGAGGCCCGGCGCCACGTCTCGGCCGATGGCGGAGCTGTTCGGCTGCGGCCGGCCGCGCGGCTCGGAAAGGCTCAACTCCCGGCCCGCCGAAGGCGGCGTATGCGCGCCCCGCTCGCGGCCGCCGCGCTCGTCGCGCTCGGCGTCCTCCTGATGGCGAACCCGCTGTTCCTCCCGGTCTCGGTCGGCGAGGCCGACCCGGCCTACACCCACACCGTTCGGTCGGTGACCGCCGGGTCGTCGGTGGGTCTCGACGCTCCGACCGACGAAGGTCTCGACGACTCGAACGCCGTCGTCGCGTACGCCGACCTCGACCCCGCCGCCCGCGCGGCGTTCGACCGCGCCCGCGACGCCCCCGAGGGCGCGTTCGGCGTCGAGAGCTCCGACGAGCGCGTCGACTCGCTGTCGTACCCGACCGACCCGACGCTCGGCGACGGACTGCTGATCGTCGAGCTCGACGGCGAGCGGTACGAGTTCTGGACCCGGACCGTCGAGCGCGAGCCGGGCGCCGTCGTCGCCCAGCGGGTCGTCCTCCAGCCGGTGGCGTTCCTCGGCGGCTTCCTCGCGGTTGTCGCCGGGGCCGCGGTCGGGCTACGGGAGCGGCTCGGCGAGGGGTGACGGGTCGGTGTCACGGCCACGACGGCGACGTACGAACCCAGAGCGCGACCCGTCGACCACAGGGGGCGACCTCACTTCCCGGCCGTCGGCGTCGGTTGACCGACGGGCTTCGGCGCGCTGCCGGCCTCGATCGCCCGACGGGTCGACTCACCGATCTCGACGAGGTGACACAGGGGGTTCCCGGGGTAGACGACCGGGTTCTCCAGCAGGCCGATCAGGAGCCCGGTGAACGGGGCCTCCACCGCGACCGCGTCCTCCTTGAACGGGTTGGTGATCGTCGCGATGCGCTCGCCCTCGCGGACGAGCGAGCCGCTCTCGAAGTGGGTGTCGACGATGCCGCCGGAGTCGGCGCGCAGCCACGTCTTCTCGCCCGCCCCGGCGACAACGGTGCGCCAGCCGGGCCAGCGAACCGTGTCGGTCTCCAGGAGTCCGTACTCCGCGAAGACGGATTTGACGCCGTCGAGCGCGTCGTCGATGAGCGGGCGCTGGAACCGGTGGGCCTCCCCCATCTCGATCGTGATCGTGGGGATGTCGGCGTCGGTCGCCTCGCCGCGGAGCGTGCCGCTCGGCCCGTCGCTGTCGATGATCACCTTCGAGCCGAACGCCATCGCGAGCCGGTACACCGACTCGTCGGTCATGTCTGCGCGGACGTGGAGCATGTTCGTCCGGCCGCGGGTGGAGGTGTGGAAGTCGAGCCCGAAGTCGCACGGCGCGATGAAGTTCTCGTAGATCCGGTGGGCCATCCGCTTCGAGCTGGTCGACCCGGGCTTCCCGGGGAACGACCGGTTCAGGTCGCGGTCGTAGACGGGGAGGTACCGCTGCTGGGCGAGGAAGCCGGGCACGTTGAGGACGGGGAGACAGACGAGCGTGCCCGAAAGCGCCGAGAGGTCCCACTCGTGGGCGACCTCGCGGACGACCTCGATTCCGTTGAGTTCGTCGCCGTGGGCGGCCGCGGTCAGGAAGGCGGTCGGCCCGTCGCGCTCCCCGTTGACGATCGTGACCGGGATACGGACGGGGTCGCCGAGGTACGTCTCGCTGATGCCGTAGCGGATGTTCTGCGTTTCGCCGGGCGGCACCGCCCCGCCGTTGTACGTGAACGCCCGGTCCTCGCTCATGGCAGACCGGAGCGCGGCGTCGGGTATATATATGGCGACCCGGAGACTCCGGATCTCGTCCGGCCGAAACGATCGGGGCGTCTTTTGCGTCGGCCCGCGCAGTGAGAGGTATGAGTTCGGACTCGGTTCGGGTGGGAGTGTTGTCGCTGCACAACAGCAAGGAGACGAAGGCGATCTGTAACGCCGTCGAGGACCTCGGCCACGAGCCGGTGTGGCTCCGCGAGGAGAACGCCGCGGTGAGCGTCGAGGACGGCGAGGTGGCGGTCGAGCCCGCGGTCGACGTGATCGCGAACCGCCTGCTCTTATCGAACACCGACCAGCCCGCGGAGCTGCTCGGGCTGGCGGCGACGTTCGAGCGCATCCGGCCGATGCTGAACGAGCCGAACGCGGTGCTGGCGTCGATCCACAAGTTCGCGACGGCGGCGACGCTCGCCGACTGGAACATCCGCGTGCCCGACGCGCTGCTCGCGCTGTCGAACGACCGCCTCAACGAGGGCCGCGAGCGGTTCGGCGACGTGGGCGTGTATAAGACCGCGATCGGCACCCACGGCGGCGGGACGTGGAAGGTCGACCTGACCGAGCGCGTGAACCCGAAGGTCGGCAACCGGCAGGCGTTCCTCCAGCGGCTCATCGACCGCGACGACGAGAAGCACCGCGACCTGCGGGTGTACGTCGTCGGCGACGAGATCGTCGGGTCGATGTACCGCTACGCGCCCGAGGGCGACTGGCGCACCAACGTCGCGCTGGGCGGCGCGGTGGAGGACGCCACCGACGACATGCCGCAGGAGGCCGCCGACACCGCCCTCTACGCGGCCGAGGTGATGGGGCTCGACTACGCCGGCGTCGACCTCGTCGAGGGGTACGACGGCTGGTACGTCCTCGAAGTGAACCCCACGGCCGGGTTCAAGGGGCTGTTCGAGGCGACCGGCACCAGCCCGGCCCCGCACATCGCGAAGCTGGCGATCGAGACGGTCGGCGGCGAGGTCGAGGACGAGGCGGTCGAGCGCGTCGCCGCGACCCTCGACGACTCGCGGCCGTCCTGCGCGCCCGCGCCGAAGCCGACCCCCTCCGAGCAGCCCGACATCGGCTACATCGAGGAGGTCGTCGTCACGGGCACCTCCGGCTCGACGCAGGCGCTCGCGAAGTCGGACACGGGCGCGACCCGGACGAGCATCGACACCCAGTTGGCCGCCGAGATCGGTGCGGGTCCGATCAAGAGCATGACGCGGGTCAAGTCGGGCAGCGTGAAGGGCGGGAAGGCCCGGCCGGTCGTCGACCTCGTCATCGGTATCGGCGGCAACCAGCACACCGTCACCGCGAGCGTCGAGGACCGCGAGCACATGGAGTACCCGCTGCTGCTCGGCCGCGACATCCTCACTGACTACCGGGTCGACGTGCGGCGACGCGCCGACAGAGACGAGGCCGAGCGCGACGAGGCGGGCGAAATCCTCGAAGAGGAGGAGTAGACCCGTCCGGCGCCGCCGAAATCTGGCTCACGCGCGTCTGACAAAAGTATAAGACCGAGGCTGTCGAGGACACGACACATGGTGAAGAGCACGGTCCGGTTTCCCGAGTCGGTGGTCGAGGAGATCGAATCGCTCGTCGACGAGGGGCAGTTCGAGAGCAAGTCGGAGTTCTACCGCTTCTCGGCCGACTACGTGCTCTCCCGGACCCTCGACGAGTACGACCCGGAGACGATCGACTACGAGGCGATCGAGTCCGAGGTGATCCCGGACGCGGACCGGACGCTGGGCGCGGACGAGGAGACCGACGGCCCCCCGTTCTTCGAGTCCGTCGCGTTCGTGCGGAAGCTCGCGCTCCGGGAGAAGTTCAGCGACGCCGAGGACTTCATCGACCACCAGTACGTCCCCGGTGATCGGCACGCGGTCCTCTTAGAAGAGATCCTCCGGCTGTACCGCGAGGACGCGGCGAGCGGTGACCGAGCCCCGGCCGGCGACCCCGAGCCCGAACCGGAGCAGTCGACCCGGACCCGATAGCTCGGCCCGTCGTTCCTCCACGAGAGCGCAGTCAGGACTCGTACTCGGCCCAGATGTATCGCGTCCCGTAGCTCCGGTACGGGCGCCACGCCTCGGCGATCTCGCGCATCTCCGCGTGCGACAGCGATTCCCCACCGTTGTACACCAGCTCGATCCCTTTCCGAACCGCCAGGTCGCCGAGCGGGAGCACGTCCTCGCGCCCGAGCGCGAAGACGAGGTACATCCTCGCGGTCCACTCGCCGACGCCCGTGATTTCGGTGAGCCGGTCGACGACCGCCTCGTCGCTTACGCCCGCCAACTCCTCGCGCGTGAGGTCGCGCTCGTCGTCGCGAAACGCGGCGGCGGCGTTGCGCAGGTAGTCGACCTTCGTGCCGCTGAGCCCGGCCTCGCGCAGGGTCGCCTCGTCGGCCGCGAGGACGCGCTCCGGGGTCGGGTCGCCGCCCACGACTTCCACGAACCGCTCGTGGATGGCCGCCGCAGAGGCGGTCGAGAGCTGCTGGTTCACGATCGAGGTACAGAGCCGCGCGAACTCGTCGTCCGCGGGCGCGACGTCAAGGGGCCCGTGTCGGTCGACGAGCGTCGCCATCGTCGGGTCCTCGCGGAGGACCTCGATCACCGGGTCGTCTACGTCCGCGGCCGGACCGCCACTCTTCGCCGCTGGCCCGTCAGCGTCCGCGGCCGGGTCGATCGTTCCGTCGACGCCGTCGTCCATACCGGAGCGAGGGGCCGCACGGAGGAGTACGTTCGGTTCCGGACCGGTCCGCGCAGTCCCTCGCACCCCGAGTCGAGCGCCCGTGCCCGTCTCAGCCCCTCGCACCCCGCGTCGACCGTTCGTGCTCGTTTCAGTCTCTCGAACCTCGCGTCGAGCCGCCAACCCACCCGAATAAACTTACAGTTTGTTTTACGTTTGGAAGATGAAAACGTTCAACCATGACGGTTCCGACTCTCAGGTATGCAGCTCGAAGACGTCCAGCGCGTGACGGTGCTCGGCGCCGGGAACATGGGCCACGGTATCGCTGAAGTGGCCGCTCTCGCCGGCTACGACGTGTCGCTCCGCGACATCAACGATGAGCTCGTCCAGAACGGGTACGACCAGATCGAGTGGTCGCTCGGCAAGCTCGCGGAGAAGGACCGAATCGGCGACGACGAGGCGGACGCCGCGCTCGACCGCGTCGACGCGTTCGTCGACCTCGAGGACGCGCTCGACGGCGCCGACATCGTCGTCGAGGTCGTCCCCGAGAAGATGGCCATCAAGAAGGACGTGTACGACGACGTGGTCGAGTACGCGCCCGACGAGGCCGTCTTCGTCACCAACACCTCCAGCCTCTCTATCACCGAGCTGTCGGAGGTGACGGACCGCCCCGAGCGCTTCTGCGGGATGCACTTCTTCAACCCGCCGGTGCGGATGGACTTGGTCGAGGTCATCTCCGGGGAGCACTCGAGCGAGGAGACGCTCGACCTGATCGAGGGGCTCGCCGAGTCGATGGGGAAGACGCCCGTCCGGGTCCGGAAGGACAGCCCCGGGTTCATCGTCAACCGCATCCTCGTCCCCCTGATGAACGAGGCGGCGTGGATCGTCGAGTCCGGCGACGCGACGATGGAGGCGGTCGACTCCACGACGAAGTTCGACATGGGCCTCCCGATGGGGTCGTTCGAGCTCGCCGACCAGGTCGGCATCGACGTGGGCTACCACGTGCTGGAGTACATGCACGAGGTCCTCGGCGACGCCTACCGCCCCTGCCCGCTGCTCGGCGAGAAGGTCGAGGCGGAGGACCTCGGCAAGAAGACCGGCAAGGGATTCTACGACTACGAGGACGGCGACGGCGCGCAGATCCCGAGCGACGCGCTCGACGACGACGTGCGCCGCCGCCTGCTCGCGGTGATGGCCAACGAGACGGCCGGCCTGATCGGCAACGACGTGGCCGACGCCGACGACATCGACGCGGCGGTCAAGCTCGGCGCGGGCTTCCCCGACGGCCCGGCAAAGCTCGCTGACGAAGAGGGGCTCGACGCGCTGGTTGAGACGCTCGACGCCCTCGCGGAGGAGACCGGCGAGGAGCGCTATGAGGCGACCGACTACCTGCGCGAGGCGGCCGAGTCGGGCGGCTTCCGCGGCGACGGAGCCGACGGCGACGCGGAGAGCGGCCCGGCGTTCGACGTGCTGAACGTCGACGTCGACGCCGACGCGCGGGTCGGGCACGTCGAGATCGACCGCCCGCACCGGATGAACACGATCAGCGGCGACGTGCTCGACGAGCTCGCCGACGCGATTGACCTGCTCGACGGCGACGACGACGTGCGGGCGATCCTCCTCTCCGGCGCGGGCGACCGCGCCTTCTCCGCCGGCGCGGACGTCCAGAGTATGGCCGCGGGCGGCGCGGACCCGATCCACGCCGTCGAGCTCTCTCGGCAGGGTCAACAGACGTTCGGCAAGCTCGAGGAGTCGGACAAGCCCGTCATCGCCGCCATCGACGGCTACTGCCTCGGCGGCGGGATGGAGCTCGCGACCGCGGCAGACATGCGGATCGCCTCCGAGCGCTCCGAGCTCGGCCAGCCCGAACTCGACCTCGGCCTGCTCCCGGGTTGGGGCGGCACGCAGCGGCTCGCGCGCGTCGTCGGCGAGGGGCGCGCGAAGGAGATCATCCTCACCGCCGACCGCTACGACGCCGAGACGATGGCCGACTACGGCTTCGTCAACGAGGTCGTGCCGGGCGACGAGCTCGACGACCGGGCGCAGGAGCTGGCCGAGCAGCTCGCGGGCGGCCCGCCGATCGCCCAGAAGTACACGAAGCGCGCCATCCACGCCGGCCGCACCGACAACGAGGCCGGCCTCGAGGTCGAGGCGATGGGCTTCGGCCACGTGATGAACACCGACGACCTCATCGAGGGCGTCACGGCGTTCATGGGCGACGGCGAACCCGAGTTCGAAGGGAAGTAACGAGGGCTCGGCTGCTCACTCGGTGAGCCGCGCGGCGAAGAACGTCCAGCGCGCGTCGGCGCCGTCGGCGAGCGAGTCGTCGACGGTCGATTCCCGCTCGATTACGAAGCCGGCGTTCCGGAGCTGCCGCCGAGTCGCCTCCGCGCCCGCGATGTGCCACTGCATCTCGACGCCGGTGTCGAGCCAGTCCGGGTTCTCGCCGTTCCACGGCTCCGGTCCCTCGGAACAGAGGAGCCGTCCCCCGTCGCCGAGGACGCGGGCGAACTCGTCGACGACGGCCTGGTGACGCCCCTCCGGAACGTGGATTAGCGAGTGGTACGCCGTCACCGCGTCGAAGGCGCCGCCGCGGAACGGGAGCGCGACGAGGTCACCCTGCGCGAGCGGCGCTCCGGGGACGTTCTCGGCGGCCAGCGCCAGTTGGGTGCGCGAGATGTCCGCTCCGACGGCGGTCCCGGAGTCGTTCAGCGCTCGGAGCACGGGCGTGCCCTGCCCGCAGCCGGCGTCGAGGACCCGCGCGTCCGGCGGCAGCGACTCACGGAAGCGGTCGAGGACCGCTCGTCCGCGGCCGTTCTCGACGCGGTCGGCCGCGTACGCCGTCGCGAGTTCGTCGTACCCCCGGCGGACGACGTTCCTGTCGACCATGTGCGGGGACATTCGCGACGGGCTGTTGAACGCTTCGGTCGGCGCGGTCTCGTGGCCCCCCGGAGTATTCGGTGCCGTCCGGTGCCCGTCCGGGACCGATCACAGCGGCGTGTCGGCCGCCGCGGCCACCTGTCTACTGACGCTGCCGACGAGGTACGCGACCGCGGCGACGAAGAGGACGACACCGACCACACTCGACACGCCGGGGAGCGCGGCCTCGACGAACGCGGGGAGCGTCGTCGCCCCGGACACCGGGAGGAGGAGGACCGCGACGCCCCGGCGGACGGACCGTTTCGCGGATGGCTCTGCCATGGCGTCGGCCGACGGAACGCGGAGAATAAAGTGGGTATCGGTCGGCGGCCGGCGCGCTTAGACGTACCCTTCCTCGACGAGCAGCTCGCCGTTGAGCAGCGAGGCGCCCGCCGCGCCGCGGATCGTGTTGTGCGCGAGGCAGTTGTACTTCGCGCCGACGTCGGTGGTCTGGACGCCGCCGGCGACGATGCCCATCCCGTCGGCGTACGTGCGGTCGAGGCGGGGCTGCGGACGCTCGGGCTCGTCGTCGCCGAACACCTTGATGAGCTGTTCGGGCGAGCTTGGGAGGTCGCCGACGCCCTCGAACGAGCGCATCGCCTCGCGGAGGTCCGCCGGCGCGGGGTCCTCGGCGAACTCGGCGAAGACGTTCTCCAGGTGGCCGTCGAGCGTGGGGATCCGGTTACACGAGGCGGCCACGTCGGCGTCGTGGAGGGAGACCTCGGCGCCGTCGAACTCGCCGAGCAGCTTGCGCGACTCCGTCTCCATCTTGTCCTCCTCGCCGCCGATGTGGGGGATGGCGTTGTCGAGGATCTCCATCGAAGTGACGCCGGAGTAGCCGGCGCCGGAGACCGCCTGAAGCGTCGAGACCCGGACGCTTTCGAGGCCGAACTCGTCGATCGCCGCGAGCGTCGGCACCATCGTGATCGTCGAGCAGTTCGGGTTCTTCACGAGGGCGCCGTCCCAGCCCCGCTCGTCGCGCTGGACCTCGATGAGCCCGAGGTGGTCGGGGTTGATCTCGGGGATCGTGAGCGGGACGTCCGCCGCCATGCGGTCGTTCGAGGAGTTCGAGGAGACGACGTATCCGGCATCGAGGAACTCGGGCTCGACCTCGGCCGCGACGCCCGACGGGAGCGAGGAAAAGAGGAGGTCGACGCCGTCGTCCGCGACCCCTGCGGGGCTCGTCTCGGCGACCTCCATCTCGGCGACGCCCTCCGGAATTGGGGTGTCGACGCGCCACTTGGCCGCCTCGCGATAGGTCTTGCCCGCGCTCTCCGCGCTCGCGGTGACCGCGGCGAGCTCGAAGGTCGGGTGGTCGTCGAGCAACTGGATGAACCGCTGGCCGACCGCGCCGGTGGCACCGAGGATGCCGACTCGTACTGACATTGCGCGTGGGTCCGTGACAGGGACGTAAGTGCGTTCGGATAGCCGTCGATACCGCCGAACGCGGCCGGCGATTCGGCCTGACGGTCGGTCCGACTACGATGCGTCGGCGACCGCGGCGCGTTCCCAACGAACCGTCGCCGACTGCCGCGGTCCGGGAGATATTCGCCGATCCGGCAGGAACGTTCCGTTCTGGGCGTCAGGTGCGTTCGAAGCACGCCCAAGTTCGACGGGTTCTCGCTCGTCCCGACCCTGTCCGCCGCCACGCTGGCGAGCGTCACCCACGAGACGGCCCGCTCGCTCTCCTTCGGCATCCGGCCGGAAGTCGTGAGCCTCTCACCCGACCGTTTAACCGCGCGCGACGGCTACCCGAACGTGCGCGCCCCTAGTCCCCGCCCGAGTACTCCCCGATGGGAGCGATGACAGCGCGGAGAACCCAGGCGCGTGACACCGGTCGCGAACGCGACCCGCCCGTCGCCGCGCAGGCGACCGCCCGCCACGAGGGTTTCCCGGTCGACGCGGCACGCCGCCGGAGATGAGACCGGTCGTTAGTGTCGCGGGCGACATTCCGACGCTCGACAGCGGCGCCGCAACGCACAACCCCTCGCGCGCCGAAGGCCCGACATGTCGAACACCCGCGGCGCCGGACCCGCCGTCACTCTCGTCCGCAACGCCACGGCGCTCGCGACCGTGGACGGGACGACGTTCCTCGTCGATCCGCTGTTCGCGTCCGAAGGCACGCTTCCGCCGATCGACAACACCCCGAACGACCGGCGCAACCCGCTCGTCCCGCTTCCCGACGTCGACCTGTCGCACGACGCGGTGATCGTCACCCACCGCCACCCGGATCACTTCGACGACGCGGCCGCGGAGCGACTCGACGCCGACGTGCCGCTGTTCTGTCAGCCCGCGGAGGCGGACGCGTTCGTCGAGGACGGCTTCACCGACGTGCGACCGGTCGAGGAGACGGCGTCGTTCGACGGCGTCGCGCTCCGCCGAACCCCGGGCCGTCACGGACACGGGGAACTTGCCGAGCAGATGGGTCCGGTCTCCGGGTTCCTGCTTGACGGCGACGAGACGCTGTACCTCGCCGGCGACACGGTCTGGTACGACCCGGTCGCGGAGACGCTGGCGGAGTTCGACCCCGACGCCGTCGTGCTCAACGGCGGCGCGGCGCGGTTCAACCACGGCGAACCGATCACGATGGGCGTCGAGGACATCGCGGCCGTGCGCGAGGCCACCGACGCCCCGGTCGCCGTGGTCCACATGGAGGCGATCAACCACTGCCTGCTCTCGCGCGAGGAACTCCGGGCGGAGACGGCGGACGTGCTGATCCCGGAAGACGGCGAGCGGATCGAGTTCTGACCGGCGCCTCGATCACCGCTTCAATTCGCTACGGAGCCTCGCAGCTCGCGATACTGCTCGCCGCGAGAAGGTCCAGGTGCGAGAATCGAACCCGGGCGAGACGGGCTCCGCTCGTCTCGCATGATTCAATCTCGCCTTCCGGACTTTTCGCTCCTCACTCCGTTCGTCGGAAAAGGTCCGGGTGCGAGAATCGAACCCGCGTCTCAGCCTCCACAAGGCTGAAGGATAGTCCACTACCCTAACCCGGACACGCGTCGTCAAATACCCCGCTTCGATAAATAACGGTTACGACTCCCGGACGGGCGTGTGACGCGATGTCGTTCGAACCGCCGACGGTCTCTCGATCACCGCGTCGCTTTTGAGGGCTGCGGGCGTACGAATCGCTAACTGTGGCCTTTACCGACAAGATCTACGTGAAGAACCACCGGCAGCTCGCCTCCCAGCTGGAGGCGAACATTCCGAAGGGGGCGTTCGCCGGCGCCACCCTCGACCTGCTGTTCACCGGCGACGGCCTCTCGAAGCTCGACGAGACGACCCGCGACCGCGTCCTCGACTTCGCCGAGGACTTCCTCGACTGCGACTGCGATTCGAACCCGTACTGCGGCTGCCCCGAGGAGAAGTTCATGCGCTATGTCCTCGAACTGCGCGCCGAGGGGCTCGGCCCGCAGGCCATCGTCGACGTGATGACCGACGATTACATGGTGTACGCGTACACCGGCGACGTGCTCTCGTTCCTCGACGACTCCGTCCGGAAGCTGGAGGCGATCGAGACGCTCGCGGACGTCGACGGCGACGAAGAGATGTCCGAGCGGGCGCGGCGGGCGAAGCGAGAGCTGTCCGGGTAGCGGTCGCGTACCGGGGGACGCTCGACCGCCTCGACCGTCCGTCGCCGCCTGTCGACCCGTGCGCCCTTCTCGATCGCGAGGAGCGGCCGAACGGTCTAAGTGCGCGCGCGCCCGAAATCGGCTAATGAGTCTTCGGCCCGCGTGGCTAACGTTCAGGCGATACGCGGCGGCGACGACGGGGATGACGCTCGTCCTCTTCTCGCTCGGCGTCTACACCGCGGCGACCGGCTCCGGGCTGGCGTGTCAGGCCCAGTGGCCGCTGTGTTCCGACCAGCTCATCCCGGCGCTCACGATCAACCCCGACTTCATCGAGTGGTTCCACCGGGCGTGGGCGATGGTCACCGGCTTCCTCATCATCGGCGTCGCCGGGTGGACGTGGCTCGGGTCCGGGTTCGAGCGCCGGACCAAGCTGGCGGCGACGCTGGCGGTCGCTATCTTACCGCTCCAGATCACCGTCGGCGCGATCACCGTCACCCTCAGCGGGCTCATCCCGGGCGGGTACACCGTGTCCACGCACGCGGCGCACCTGTCCGTGGCGCTGATCATCTTCACGCTGCTCGGGCTGGCAACGATCTGGGGCGGCGGGCGCGGGAACGCGCGACTGCTCCGGGCGGCCGCGGGAATCGCCGTCGCCGGTATCGTCGCCAGCGCGGTCTTCTCGCGGGCAGTCCCGTTCCTCACATACGCGCCGCCCGCGCAGGCCGCCTTCTACATCACCGGACTCGCCGGACACCTCGGGCTCGTCGCGGCCGTCGCGTACGCGACGGAGGCGGTCCGGGGCGGGTACGACGGGCTCGACGCCGGGACGGCCAACACCGTTCGCGCGTTGGCGGCCGGGTCGTTGGCCGCGCTCGTGGGCACGCTGCTGCTCGGCCGGGACCTCGTGTTGTACACCGCGACGTGGCAGCAGATCAACCTCGCCGTCTTGGCCGTCGCCGTCGCGCTCGCCGCGGGCGCGGCGTGGACCCTCCGCGGCGCCGACGAGATGCGCGACGGGAGCGTCCCGATCGGCGGCGACTGATCGGGCCGCTCGCCGTCGGGTCGCGGCCCCGAACGGAGCGGCGTCTCTCCTGAACGACCCTGTCGAACCCCCGCAGTTCGGCAAATATTGCTATCTCGCGGCCGAAACGTTGAAATCGTGATCAACCGAGAAACGGTGTATGGACGAAACCCGTTCTGTGAACCGGCGACAGTACCTGACCGCGGTCGGCGCGAGCGGACTGGCGGCCACCGCCGGCTGTATCGGCGGCGGCGGCGGGGGCGGTGAGACGATCACCATCGGCTCCGACATCCCATACGCGCCCTTCGAGTACCGCAACGAGGCGGGCGACCTCATCGGATTCGACGTCGAGATCGCCGAGGCCGTGTTCGGCGAGCAGCTCGACATGGACTACGAGTTCCAGGAGACCTCCTTCGACGGGATCATCGCGTCGCTGAACAACGCGAACTTCCGCGTCATCATGAGCGCGATGACGATCAACGAGTCGCGCGCCGAGCGGGTCGACTTCTCGGACCCGTACTTCACCGCGTACCAGACCGTCCTCCTCTTGGAGGGCAGCGACATCGGCTCCCGCGAGGACCTCCAGGGCACGTCCGTCGGCGTCCAGCGCGGGACGACCGGCGAGGCCGCCGCCGAGGACCTCCAAGAGGAGTTCGGCGGCGACCTCCAGATCGAGAGCTACGACCAGATCAACGGCGCGTTCGACGCGCTGCTCAACAATCAGGTGGACGCGGTCATCAACGACAACACCGTGAGCGCCTCGTTCGCCGCGGAGAACGAGGAGGTCGTCTTCCTCGAGGGAGACGGGGTCGCGGCCGACCGCGACGACGCGCCGCCGTACCTCACGCTGACGATCGAGGAGTACGGGATCGCGTTCCGGCAGGACGACGACGACTTCCGAGAGGAGGTCAACGGGGCCCTCGCGACGATCCGCGAGAACGGGACGTACGAGGAGATCTACAACGAGTACTTCGACGGCTGAGTCTCCGGACCTCGCCGTCTCTACCTGATATCACATGGCAACACAGACAGAATCGGAGTCGAGCGGCGGCGGCGTACTGATGCGCGACCGGCTGGTGAAGCGGGTCGGCGAGGTGGCCGCCGGGGGGTTCGTGCTGGCCATCGGGGGACTGTTGGCCTGGATCCTTTCGACGCAGGTCGACTACAGCCTGCTCGCCTCGCCGCTCATCGCGCGGCGGTTCGCGGAGGCGTTCTTCCTCGTCATCCAGATCGTCGTGATCTCGAGTCTCCTCTCCGTGTCGCTCGGCGTCCTCGTGGGGCTCGGCCGGATCTCGACATCGAACGTCACCGGACGGATCGCGAAGGGGTACGTCGAGTTCTTCCGCGGCACGCCCCTGCTGTTCCAGCTGTTCGTCATCTACTTCGGCGTGCCGCGGCTCTGGGCCACCGGCGAGTTCCCCTTCACGGACTGGGCGATCCCGGCCGCGATCATCGGGCTCACGCTGAACCACGGCGCGTACGTCGGCGAGGCGATCCGCGGCGGGATCGACGCCGTCCCGAACGGCCAGATGGAGGCGGCCCGGTCGCTCGGGATGTCCCGCGTGATGGCGCTGCGGCAGGTCGTCCTCCCGCAGGCGTGGCGCAACGCGCTCGCGGCCATCGGCAACGACCAGATCATTCTCGTGAAGGACACCTCGCTGCTGACCGTCATCGCTGTCCCGGAGATCATGAGCGTGTTCCGAAACATCAACAGCAACCAACTGGACCCGTGGACCCCGCTCGTGTGGGTGTGCGTGCTCTACCTCGCGATCACGATGTCGATGAGCCAGCTCGTCAACGGACTGGAGCGCCGGTCGGACTGGGGGTCCGACAGCCGGATGTTCGGTCGGCTGTCGGGGCTCGGCTCCGGCGACGACGACGGGGGTGAGGAGGCGTGACCGGTCCGCTCGTCGAGTTTGACGGCGTCGACAAGTCATTCGGCGACACGCAGGTGCTGTACGACGTCGACGTCGACGTCGACGAGGGAGAGGTCGTCGTCGTCATCGGACCGTCCGGGTCCGGGAAGTCGACGCTGCTCCGGTGTGCGAACCGGTTAGAGGAGATTCAGGGCGGCGATATCCGGCTCGACGGCCGGTCCGTGATCGAGACGGACGTCAACGAGATCCGACAGCAGATCGGGATGGTGTTCCAGTCGTTCAACCTCTTCCCGCACAAAACCGCGCTGGAGAACGTCGCGCTCGCCCCGGAGAAGGTGAAAGGCGAGCCGGAGGGCGAGGCGAAGCGGGCCGCGTCCGACCTCCTCGACCGGGTCGGGCTCGCCGATCAGGCCGAGTCGCACCCGGGCGCGCTCTCGGGCGGCCAGCAGCAGCGCGTCGCCATCGCCCGCGCGCTCGCGATGGAGCCGCGGGTGATGCTGTTCGACGAGGTGACGAGCGCGTTGGACCCCGAGCTCGTCGGCGAGGTGCTCGACGTGATCGAGGGACTCGCGGCCGACGGGATGACGATGGTCCTCGTCACCCACGAGATGGGCTTCGCCCGCGAGGTCGGCGACCGGATCGTCTTGATGGCCGACGGCCGAGTCGTTGAGCGGACCGAGACGCGGTCCTTCTTCGACGAGCCGTCGACGGACCGCGGTCAACAGTTCCTTTCGCGACTGCTGTAGGCCGCGCTCAGAACTCGGTAACGACCTCCACGCCCGCCACCTCGTACTCGTCCATCGCCGCGAGCCGGCCCGACACCTCTGACAGTGACAGTTCGCGAGCGACCAGGGCGCCGGGGTCGATCCCCGTCGACTCGATCAGCGCGAACAGGTCCGGGTAGCTCGTCGGCGGCATCCCGCGCGAGCCGAGGAACGAGATCTCCCACCGGGTCATCCAGTCGGTCGGGAGCGACACCTCGCCGCGTTCGGCGTCCGTCGTGAGCCCGACTTGGACGTGGGTGCCTCGGGGACGCAGCGACCGGACGGAGTTCCGACAGGTCTCGGCGATCCCCAGAGCGTCGAGCGAGATGTCGGCGCCGCCGTCGGTGAGGTCGCGGATTTGCTCGGGGACCGAACTTTCCTCCGGCAACGACCCCAGACTCACGCTCTCGTCGGCGCCGAGCTCGCGAGCGAGCGAGAGGGCCGCGTCGTCGATGTCGACCGCGATCACGCGCGCGCCGAGCGCCGCGGCGATCTGGACCGCGGAGAGGCCGGCGCCCCCGCAGCCGTGGACGGCGACCGCGTCGCCGCCGCTGACGTTCGCGCGCTCGGCGAGCGCGTGGTACGCCGTCATGTACCGACAGCCGAGCGCCGCGGCCGCGGTCGCGCCGAGCCAGGCGGGGCGCCCGACGAGGTTGTAGTCGGCGGCCGGCACCGCCACTCGCTCCGCGAACGCGCCCGGGGCGGCGGCCTCGAACCCCAGCGCGCGGCCGTCCTCGCAGACGTTGCCGGCCCCGCGGCGGCAGTGGGGGCACGTCCCGTCGCCGAGCGAGAAGGGGACGACCACGCGGTCGCCCAGGCGGAACCGGTCGACCTCGTCGCCGACCGCGACGACCTCGCCGGCCGGCTCGTGGCCGAGCACTTGGCCGCGCGGGACGCGGTCGTCCGCCCACTCCCCGTGACCGGCCCACGCGTGCCAGTCGCTGCGGCAGACGCCGCAGGCCTCCACGCGGACGACGGCGCCGTCGGGCTCCGGTTCGGGGTCGGGAAGCTCGCGAACCGCGAGCGGCTCCCCGTGGTCTCGAAGGATCGCAGCGCGCATACGGCGATCAATCGGCGGACGCGACAAAGGCCTCTCGGCGGTTCCGCTTCCGCGATCGATTTTTTCGTGTTATTTTGACTTGATCTCAGTGTATGACAAGTGATAATTGAGTAATGTTTATGTGGACCGAGTAATCTGGTTGACACGTGTCGCGACCGATGAAGCGGCGGCCCGGGATCGCCTACCGCCGACCCGAGGGGGACCCCTCTCGGTTCGTGATCGAGGCGGGAGACGATCCGCGGGTCCACGCCCCGGAGCGGCCGGACGGCGGTTGGCTCGACTGCGTGGCCGACGAGGACCGCGACCGTCTCCGGGAGGCGCTCGAGACCGACCCCGTCGACGTGGTGTACCGCGTCGCGTCCGACAGTGAGCCGCAGTGGGTCCACGAGCGTGGCCGGGCGACCGAACGCGGCGACGTGGTGGGGTACCTCTTCCCCGCCGACGAGCGCGTCGAGCGCCGCAAACGGCTGGAACGACAGCGCGAGCGGCTGGAGGAGTTCGCGAGCGTCGTGAGCCACGACCTCCGGAACCCCCTCTCCGTCGCGGTCGGAAACATCGAACTGGCCGACGACCTCGACGGCGACGCGTCGACGGAGCAGCTGGACCGCGCCCTCGACGCCCTCGACCGCATGGACCACCTCATCGGCGACGTCCTGACGCTGGCGCGCGAGGGGAAAACGGTTCAGGCGACCGAGCCGACCGACCTGCGGTCGGTCGTCGAGAGCGCGTGGCGGACGACGGGCCGACCGGCCGACGCCGCGCTCGTCGTCGACGCACCGCTCCCGACGATCCGGTCGGACGCGGACCGACTCCGACAGGCGCTCGAGAACCTCTTCCGCAACGCGATCGAACACGGGACCCCGGACGGACCCGGCTCGGCCGGCACCGGCGGCGACGAGTCGGACCCAGACGAGCGCGGCGCGCCGAGGACGTTCGCCTCGGGAGCGGGGTCGCAGGCCGACGGCACTCCCTCGGACCCCGACGAGGCCGCGGTCCGCGTCCGGGTCGGGCGGACGCGCGAGGGGTTCTACGTCGCTGACGACGGGCCCGGGATCGACCCCGACCAGCGAGACGCCGTCTTCGATGCTGGACACACCACCGCGAAGGACGGGACGGGCTTCGGGCTCGCCATCGTCGAGCGAATCGCCGAGGCGCACGGGTGGACCGTCTCGGTGACGGAGGGCCGGGAGGGCGGCGCGCGGTTCGAGTTCTGCCGCGTGGATGCGATCGAGCCTGCGGGCGTGAGCGACGGCGGTTCGGGGCCGAGTTCGTCCCCCCTCAGCGGCAGCGGGAACCGGTGAACTACCCCCCGAGACCGGCTCACATGAAGTCGGTCAGCCCGGCCTGATCGTCGTCTTCCTCCCCGTCGGCCGCTTCGTCAGCGGCCGCGCCGTCCGCCGAGTCGCGCTGGTCGCTCCCGTCGGCGGTCGCCTCGGAGCCGTCGCGGTCCGGGTCGTCGGCCGCGCCCGAGTCGCTCTCGTCGTCTCGGCGGTCGGCCGCGGCGTGCGCGAAGGCGCCGTCCGCGTGCTCCTCGATCAGTTCCTCGCGGCGGGCCTGCGCGTCCTCGACGATCGACGCGACCTTGTTCGTCGACTCGCCGGAGCCGGTAACGAAGGCGACGCCCGCCTCGTCGAGGTCGTATGCGGCCGCCATCGCGACGGTCAGGTCGCGGGGCTTACAGTGGTGCGTGACGGTCTCGAGGAACGGGAGCACCTCGCGTCTGGCGGTCGCGACGCTACAGCCGCTCGCGGCCGCAATCTTGCCGACGACCTCGTCGGCGGTCGGGTCCGACGACGACCAGAACTGCGGGCGGCCGTACCGGGTCCAGCCACCCTTCTCGCCGTCGCGGGCGGACGCGACGCCCGCCGCCGCGTTGTCGGTCGCGTACCGCCAGTAGGAGTAGTTCTGCGTGGCGCGGACGCGGCCGAGCCACACGTCGGCGTTCGCGAGGAAGTCGTACGCCCGGACCGCCGCCGCCGGCTCGTACACGTCGAGGACGTTGTTCTCGATCCACGCCGTCAGGTCGTCCGGGGTCTCGTCGACGGCGTACGCCGACCGGAGCGCCTCCTCGGCGGACTCCTCTTTCAACACGGCGTCGAGGAACGGGAACAGCCCCAGCGCCTTGTCGCGGTCGCCGGTGACCACGTCCTCGACCGCGATCGAGTCGCGCCCCTGCGTCGCGGCTTGGAGGTCGTTGACCGCGCCTCGGAGGTCGCCGCGGTTCCCCTCTGCGATCCGCTGGAGGGCGTCGGAGTCGAACTCGATTCCCTCCTTGCGGCAGACGTCGCGGAGGACGGGGACGATGGAGCGCGCGGAGACGTCGCGGAACTCGATCTCCTGGGTCGCGTTCCGGAGCCCCCGCGACATGTCGTAGTAGTCGTTGGCGATGAGCACGATGGGCTGGCCGGACTCCTTGACCAGCTTCGTGATCGCCGAGGCGCCGCCGCGGTCGTAGTTGCCGTGGATGTTGTCCGCCTCGTCGACGATGACGAGCTGTCGCGAGGCGGTGTCGCCGCCGGCCGCGCCGCCGCCGGCCGCGCTCCCGCTGAGGGTGGCGTTCCGCGCGGCCCGGCCCGCGAACCGCTCGATGACGTCGGCGGTGCGCTGGTCGGAGGCGTTCAGCTCTACCGTCTCCCACCCCATGTCGTTCGCGAGCGCGTGCGCCGCGCTCGTCTTCCCGACGCCGGGGCTGCCGTGGAGGACGACCGCCTCGTGATGGTCGTCCCACGAGCGGGCCCACTCCGCGAACGCGTCGCGGGCCTTGTCGTTGCCGCGCACCTCCGAGAGCGTGCTCGGGCGGTACTTCTCCGTCCAGTCGGCCATTACCGAAGCAAGGAGCGAGCCGCGTTTAGTGGTTGCGGAGCGACCGGCGCCGCCCTTACGCCCCCTCGTCGGACGGCGGTCGCTCCGAGAGCCGATCGAACCGGTCCTGCGCCGCCTCGGCGCGGCGCTCCGTCTCCTCGGGCTCGTACGAGGCGGCCTCGATACGCCCGCCGTCGAGCGTCACCGACAGGACCGCGTCGGCATGCCCTCCGTCCGGCGGAAGCCGCGAGGCGTCCAGCACCGCGTCCCCCACCTCGTCGCCGTCGCGCTCGAAGAACACGGTCGCGAGCCCGTCCTCGACGCCGTCCACGACCGCGGTGTACTCGCCGTCGGGGAGATCGATACCGGTCATTCGTAGCTCACCGCAAGCACGCGTTCCCCGGCGGCGTTCGAGAGTATCACCGTGTCGCCGGCGTTGTTCCAGACCGGCGACCCCGCCCCCCAGTACAGTTCGGCGTCGGTGTCTGCGCCGCTCCCCGTCCGGAGCGTCACCGTCGCGCCCGCGCCGAGCGTGTATCCCTCCGGGAACGCGTAGCTGTGCGCCGCCTCGTCCGCGACCGTCCACCCGGACAGGTCGATCGGCTCGTCGCCCGCGTTCTCGAAGACCACGTACTCGTCGTTCAGCTTCTCGCCGTCGTCGCCCTCGGCGTCCGCGTTGATCGCCGCGACTTCCAAGGCTGCGGCCGGATCGGTCGACGCCGTCTCGTCCCCTCCGTCAGTGTCGCCGCCGTCGTCGTCGGCGTCGCTGTCGTCGTCGGCTCCGCCTCCGGAACCGCCGTCGACCGGGTCGCCGCCGAGCCGAGCGCGTTCGACGACCTCGCCGCCTGCCCCGGGTTCGATCGGCTCGCCGTCGCGCACCGCGAGCGGGTCGGTGGGCGCGTCGCGCTGCGTCCGCACGGAGACGCCGTTCCCGTCGCTCACGAGGACGACGGTCCCGTGCGTCGCGGTCCAGTAGGTCGGGAGCGACCGGTCCGCGAACCGCCGGAGGACCTCCTCTGTCGGGTGACCGTACTGGGAGTCGTACGCGCTCGACACGACGACCGCCCGCGGTCCCACCGCGTCGAGGAACTGGCCGCTCGACGAGCTCGACGAGCCGTGGTGGCCGGCCTTCAGCACGGTCGACTCCAGTTCCGACCCGTACGCGTCGATCAGGTACGCTTCTTGATCGTCTTCGGCGTCGCCGGACAGCAGGAAGCTCGTCTCGCCGTGGGTGAGCCTGAGCACGACGCTGTTCTCGTTGCGCGCTTCGCCTTCGAGGTACGGCTCGGGCGGCCCGAGCACGTCGACGCCGACCGCGCCGAACGAGATCGCGTCGCCCTCGCGCGTCTCGTACAGCGTCACGTCGTGCTCCTCGACCGCGTCGAGGTACTCGGCGTAGGTCTGCGTGCTCGCGGCGATGCCGGGGTCGTAGACGGCACCGATCCCGTCGGCCTCCGTCTCGTAGTGCTCGATGATCGCCGCGTTGCCGCCGATGTGGTCCGCGTCGTTGTGCGAGGTGACGAGGTGGTCGATCCGCGTGATGTCGTGCCGCCGGAGGTACTCCAGCACGTACTCGCCGTCGTCGTTGTAGTGACCCGTGTCGACGAGCATGGTCGCTCCCTCCGGCCCGACGACGAGCGTGCTGACCGACTGCCCGACGTTGATGAAGTGGACCTCGACGGTGCCGTTCGCCGCCTCGGCCGCCGTCTCGTCGCCCGCGTCCGGTCCCGTCGGCGCCTGATCGCCGGGTACCGCGCCGGCACAGCCCGCGAGGAAGATGATCCCCGCGAGCAGGAGGATCCGGAACGCACCGCCCGTTCGTTTCATGTTTCGTTGATATTCTACACGGGCAAAGAGGTACGCATCCGTTACCGACCCGCACGTGTACTGTCCCGGATCGCGTCGCACCGTCCGCGAAGAGCGACAGCGGTCGCGCTAGCCGCATCCGGACGGTCCGCGTAGAATTCCGTATGGGACCGCTGAGAGTCGAACTCAGGTCATACGGACCCCATCCGCATAGGATACCACTACCCCACGGTCCCTGACTACACGCTGAAAAACGACGGTCCAGTAATTAAGGACTTCGCTTCAGTCGTCGCCGTCCCGCGGGACCACGAGGTCGCCCGCGTCCCGCACCGCGAGGCTCCCGATCGCGTCGCCCTCGTAGACGGCCAGCCCCTCGGCACGACCGAGGACGTACCCGTCGCGGTCCGCCTCGACCGTCCCGCGCTCCGCGCCCGCGGCGTCGACCACGCTCGCGAGGACATCACCCTCGTCGAACGCGTTCCCGGCCGCCACCCGGTGCCGGACGAGTCCGGAGATATCGGTCGTCGGCCCGCGGAAGCGCCGCACGGGAAACTCGACGGGGGCCGGAGCCACGCCGACCCCGGGCTCGCTGGCCGACTCGGGTACTTCGTCGAGGAGCCCGAGTTCGACCGCGACGCCGACGACGCCCGCGACGCCAGCGTCGAGGAGCGCGTCGTCGACGACGCTGTGGGCGCCGAGTTCCGCCGTGAACGCCGGGATCCCCGCCTCGTTGAGTACGGCACCCGCGGTCGATCGCTGGAGGTTCTCTTCGACGTACTCTGCGGCGGGATACTCCCGGACCACCGGAAGCCCGAACGCCTCGACGAGTCGGCCGAGGTCCTCAGAGAGCGCGGCCGCATCGGCCTCATTCCGTCGGTCACCGTACAGCACGCGGTCGCGGATGGCGAACGGCTCGCTACCGACGCCTGCGGTGTGACAGTCGATCAGTGCGTCCGCGGTCGCGTCGGTGCCGACCGCGTCGACTGAGAACTTGTCCCCATCGTCCGACGACTCGCCGGTGATCGCGGCGTACAGCCGGGCGTCGATCCGCTCTTGGAGCTTCGGCGGGCGGGCCGACTCCGCGTCGGCGTCCGGGAAGTGCCGGTTCGGGTCCTCGTCGGCGTAGTACGTCTCTCGCGCGTTCCGGCGCAGGCCGGCCGGGGAGACGACGGGCACGGCGACGACAACGCCGGCGAGGTCGGCGAGGCGGTCGCCGAAGGTCGCGACCGCGTCCTGGACGACCGCGACGCCCGTCGCCTCGTCGCCGTGGACGCCGCCGGTGAGCCACAGCGTCGGCCCGTCGGCGGCGCCGTTCGCGACCGCGACCGGGAGCCGTTCCGTGCCGCCGGTCGGCAGGTCCCCGACCGTGAGCCACCCGCGGTCGAGCGTTCCGGGCTCGGCGCTCGCGCTCCCGACGGCTACCACTCCGCCTCCGTCTGCGTCCGGCTCGTCCATGTCCGCATCTGGGGGCGGCGTATTTATAAAAGAACGCGCTCCAAGGCGACGACCGTCCCGTTCTCGGCGTCCGGGTCGTCGACGACGCTCCCGAGGCAGACCGCGGTGCCGTCCGGCGTGAAGCACGCGGCGAGCGGCGGGTCCGGGTCCGTGTCGCGGTCAGTCGGCGCGTCGCCATTCGTGTCGGTCGGCGCGTCGCTATCGGTCGACGCGTCGTCGCGGACCGCCGCCGGGATCGCCGCGTCGTCGATGTCGATCACGCCGGGCGCGTACACGGGAGCCCCGGTCGCGACGCTGCGGGCGGCCGACCGGGCGACCGTCACCGCGGGGAGGTGGGCGAGGGCGTCCTCCGCCGGGCGGACCACCTCGCGGAGGAGCGCGTCGTCGCCGTCCCCGGCCCACGCGAGCGCGTCCACGAGGTTCTGAAGCGTGCGGAGGTCGCGGTCGTCGAACGGGTCCGTGGCGCTGCGCCGGAGGTGTCCCATGTGCGCGCCGCCCCCCGTCGCGAGCCCGATGTCGTGACACAGCTTCCGGACGTACGTCCCCGACTCGCAGCGGATCCGGAGGAGCGCCCGGCGGTCGGCGACCTCCAGCAGGTCCAACTCGTGGACCGTCCGCGTGCGGAGCCGACGGCTCACGGCGCTCTTCCGCGGCGGCTTCTGGTAGATCTCGCCCTCGAACTCGGCGACGACTTCCCGGAAGTCCGACGGGGGTGACCCGTGGAGCTCCAGCACCGCGACGTACTCCTTCGCCCCTTCGAGGAACACCTGCGCCATGCGCGTCGCGTCGCCGGTCAGCGTGGGGAGACAGCCGGTGACCTTCGGATCGAGGGTCCCCGAGTGAGCGACGCCGCGGGTCGGTGGCCCCTCGGGGTCGAGCGTCGCGAGCGTCTCGTCTATGGCGTCCCGCACCCACGCCGACACTTGGTGCGAGGAGGGCCCGGCGGGCTTGTCGAGGTTGACGACGCCGAACCGGAGCAGCTCCGGCACTGACCGCTCTTCGGGAGGCGCTCTGAGCGGGTCGGGGTCGGCGTCGGAAGGATCTGTCATGCGGAGGTCAGTTGCGGGTTCAGAAGTCGTACACGACGCCGTCGACGGGCGCCTTCCCCTCGTCGTCGTCGGGGTCGTACGCTTCGACGGTCGCGACGAGGACGTTGAGGAAGCGCTCGGGCCCCCAGCGGGCGGTGTTGTACGCGGCGTCGTAGATCGAGAGGTCCTCGATGTCGATGTTGTAGTACTCCCGGTACCGCTTGCGCTCGGAGGCCTCGCGGCGCTCCGTCTCCGTTCGCGCGCGGTCGGTCGGCTTCGCCTCGCGCTCCGCGATCCGCTCCGCGCGGACCGACAGCGGCGCGTCGAACCAGAACCGGAAGTCGGCGTGGTCGGCCGCGAGCCACCCGGCGAGCCGCGATTCGAGGACCACGTCGTCGCGCTCGACGGCGATCTCGCGGAGCCGGCGGTCGAGGTCGCGGTCGATCTGCGGGTCCTCCTCGGCGAACTCGTTGAACTCGACCGGCGTCATGTCGCGTTCGGCCGCCATCTCGCGGAAGATGTCGCCGCCGGAGACGTGCCCGAGACCGAGCGCGTCCGCCAGCTGGACGGCGTTGGTGCTCTTCCCGCTTCCAGGCGGGCCGGAGACGGTGATCAACATATCACCACTGCGCGGGTGTCGTTCAAAACGGTTGTCGTTCGGCTGCGGGAGCGCGCGCCCGTCGGCGCCCGTGTCGAGGACTCGCTCGCCGTCACCGACCCGGCTCGCTCACGCCTCGGGGTCGGCCGTCGCGGCCGTCATCGACCAGACGGCGACGAGGCCGAGCAGGAGCGCGGGGACAAGCGGCAGCACGAGGTACGTGGCGAAAAAGGGGAGCCCGAACCACCCGGCCGCGTACGGATACGCGTAGATGATCCCGGGGATGACGATAGCGCAGACGAAAAGCGCCGCCACCAGCGCCCACCCCTCGCGGCCGAAGCCGTCGGCCGCCGGCTCCCGACCGGCCGACTCCGACGGCCCCGTACCGTCGGCGCCGCCGCTCTCGCCCTCCGGGGCGTGGACATAGCCGCCGTCGGTAGTGCCGTCGGCGCCCGCGGCCGCGTCGCGATCGGCCGCGTCGCCGTCGGCCGCGTCGGTCTCAGAGCTCACTGTCGGGTCTAACCACCACTTTGCCAAAGCCCTCACGGTTCTCGATCATCTCGTGTGCGCGCGCGGCCTCGCTCATCGGGAGGACCTCCCGGACGCGGGGCTCGAAGGTCCCGTCCCAGACCAGTTCCAGGACGTCGTCGACCTCGCCCGGCGTCGCCATCGTCGAGCCGATGACGGAGAGCTGGTTCCAGAAGATGCGGTTGAGCCCCGCGCCCGGGTTCGGGCCAGTGGTCGCGCCGCAGGTGACGAGCCGGCCGCCCTTCGCCATCGACTTCAGCGAGTTCGGGTAGGTCGCCTCGCCGACGTGGTCGACGACGACGTCGACGCCTCGTTTGCCGGTGAGCGCCGCGATCTCGTCCGCGAAGTCGTTCGCCTCGTAGTCGATGACGTGGTCGGCGCCGCAGTCCTCGGCGTGCGCGAGCTTCTCCTCGGTGGAGGCAGTCGCGAACACCTCGCAGCCGGCGTGGTCGGCGATCTGGACCGCTGCGTGGCCGACGCCGCCGGAGGCGCCCAAGACGAGCACCTTCTCGCCCGCCTCGATGTCCGCGCGCGTCTGGAGCATCCGCCACGCGGTCTGGAACACGAGCGACGCGGAGCCGGCGACCTCCCAGTCGACGCCGTCGGGGACCGGGACGAGGTTCTCGGCCGGGACCGACGCCTTCTCGGCGTGGACGCCGCGGACGTGCTCGCCGATGATGTGGAAGGAGACGCACAGCGACTCCTCGCCGTTCCGGCAGAACTCGCAGTTGCCGCAGGAGACGCCGGCGCTCACGGCGACGTGGTCCCCAGGCTCGAAGCGCGTCACGCCCTCACCGACGGCCTCCACGACGCCCGCGGCGTCGCTCCCCGGGATGTGCGGCATCTCCACGTCGATGCCGGGCATTCCGCGGCGGGTCCAGACGTCGAGGTGGTTCAACGCCCCCGCCTTGACGTCGACGAGCACCTCGCCGCGGTCGGGGTCGGGCTCGGGGAACTCGCCGTACTCGATCACGTCGCGGTCGCCGTGGTCGGCGAACTGAACGGCCTTCATATTCGGACCCTCCCGCGGGACCCACTAAACAGTACGCCTCACGGAAACGAGCGACGCGACCATCGAACCGGCGCGGCCACCGGACTGACGCGACCATCGAACCGGCACGGCCCGCGGGACGACGCTCGCAGCCACCGTGCGAGTCGCCCACAGCGACCCGACCGTTTCGTGATGTTTAAGTACCGAAAGCGGGAGCATACGAACGCACGAACTGTAGGGGCGTCGGGCCCCGAGTCCGAGAGGGCGATGATACAACGCGGGTTGCGGTAGCCAAGCCTGGCCCAAGGCGCAGGGTTGCTAACTCTGTGGCGTCACTGCCTCCGGGGTTCGAATCCCCGCCGCAACGCTCGAACGGACGAGTACCGCCGGATCGCGCCGGTAGGGCTCACCACAACCAACACATGAGCACGGAAGAACCACAGGACGACTCGCCGGAGGAGGAGGAAGACCTCCAGTACTTCGTTCGGATCGGGGGCGCGGACCTCGACGGGACGAAGACGGTCGAGCGAAGCCTGTCCGAACTCGACGGCATCGGCACGCGCACGGCGCGGCTGGTCGCCGAGAAGGCCGACGTGGACCGAAACGCCACGTTCGGGCTCCTCGACGAGGAGGACATCGACGCGGTGGTCGACATCGCCGAGAACCTCGAAGACCACGTCCCGTCGTGGATGACGAACCGACAGAACGACTTCTTCACCGGAGAGACGACGCACCTCGTCGGCACGGACGTCAACGAGAAGCGGCGCCACGACATCAACCGGATGAAGATCATCGAATCGTACAAGGGCGTGCGCCACAAGCGCGGGCAGAAGGTCCGCGGCCAGCGCACCAAGTCCACGGGTCGCTCGGAGGGGACCATCGGGGTCAACGTTGAGGAGATCCGCGAGGAGATGGAAGACGACGAGGGCGGTGACGACGAATGAGCACCGGAAAGAACACCAAGGGCTACGAGACGCCGAACCACCCGTATCAGGGCGAGCGCATCGCCGAGGAGTCCGACCTCCTCTCGCGGTACGGTCTGAAGAACAAAGAGGAGTTCTGGCGCGCCCAGTCCGAACTGCGCAACATGCGCCGAGAGGCCCGACGGCTGCTCGGCGAGGCGCAGGGTGACGTCGACGCCGCACAGGACGCCGGCGCGGAGTTCGTTACGCGGCTCCGCCGGATCGGCATCCTCGGCGACAACGACGACATCTCGACGGTCCTGTCGCTCGACGTGACCGACCTGCTGGAGCGTCGCCTCCAGACAGTCGTCTACCGACAGGGCTTCGCCTCCTCAACCCAGCAGGCCCGCCAGTTCATCGTCCACGGCCACATCACCGTCAACGGCGCCCGCGTCACGCGCCCGTCGGTGAAGGTGGATGTCGACGACGAGGGCGCCATCGCCTTCGACGAGACGAGCCCGCTCGCGGACGATCTCCACCCCGAGCGCGCGGAGTCACAGGAGTAACCAACCATGAGTGAATCCGAGGACGGAAAGTGGGGCATCGCCCACGTGTACGCGTCGTTCAACAACACGCTCATCACGGTCACCGACGAGACGGGCGCCGAGACGATCGCCAAGTCGTCCGGCGGCACCGTGGTGAAGCAGAACCGCGACGAGGCGTCGCCGTACGCCGCCATGCAGATGGCGGAGGTCGTCGCCGAGCGCGTCAAGGACGCCGGTCTGGAGGGCGTGCACGTTCGCGTGCGCGGTCCCGGCGGCAACCTCAACAAGTCCACCGGTCCCGGTGCGCAGGCGACGATTCGCGCGCTCTCGCGGGCGGGCGTCGAGATCGGGCGCATCGAGGACGTCACGCCGATCCCGCACGACGGGACGAAGGCGCCGAAGAACAAGCGAGTCTGACATGACCGAAGACGAATTCGACGTCCAGTACGTCGAACGGGACGAACGCAGCGCGCGGGTGCTGATCCGCGGGCTCACGCCGGCGTTCGCCAACGGCATCCGCCGCGCGATGATCGCCGACGTCCCGACGTTCTCGATCGACACCGTCCGGTTCGTCGAGAACTCCTCGGTCATGTTCGACGAGATGATCGGCCTGCGGCTGGGGCTCGTGCCCCTGACGACGCCGCTCGACGACTTCGATATCGGCGACGAGGTCACCCTCGCGCTCGACGTCGAAGGTCCGGCGACGGCGTACTCCGGCGACATCGAGAGCAGCGACCCGCTCGTCGAGGTCGCCGACGAGAACGTTCCGATCATCGAGCTGAAGGAGGGACAGCGGTTGGAGTTCGAGGCCGACGCGGTCCTCGACACCGGCAAGGAGCACGCCAAACACCAGGGCGGCGTCTCCGTCGGCTACCGCCACCTCCAGCGCGTCTCGGTCGAGGGCGACCGCGGCGAGTTCGACGACAACGAGCCGAACATCCTCCGCGGCGTCATCGAGACGCCGGACGGGGAGATCGAGCTCACGGACGAGTTCGACAACGACCTCTCGGAACGGTTCCCCGGCAAAGAGGTCGCGGTCGAGGACGTGCCGGGCGCGTTCGTCTTCCACATCGAGACGGACGGCTCATTCGACGTCGAGGAACTGTTGCTCCGCGCGATCGACTCCATCGAGGAGCGCGCGGACGAACTACAGACGAAAGTCGCAGTATAAGGAAATGACGGCCCTTCGAACCACCCCCCTGACCGTCGCCCCCGCCGGCAGCCGCGGCGCCGCTCCGACCGACGGAGCGCCCGCGGCCGACCGCGGGGACGCCGGGACCGAAAGTGGTTTGAAGGGAGCCGGAATACGGTGGAGTACACGCAGGGATAGCCAAGTCAGGCCAACGGCGCAGCGTTCAGGGCGCTGTCCTGTAGAGGTCCGCAGGTTCAAATCCTGCTCCCTGCACTCCGTTTTCCACGAACTCTCCGTTCAGGAGGGACAGCTATGAGTAGCAAGACGAATCCGAAACTACAGAACCTCATCGCCGATCTGAAGTCGGTCTCGCGTGACTCCGGTGCCAGCGTGTGGCAGGACGTCGCCGACCGACTGGAGAAGCCACGGCGCACGCACGCTGAGGTCAACCTGGGCCGTATCGAACGATACGCGCAGGAAGACGAGACGGTCGTCGTCCCCGGCAAGGTGCTGGGCAGCGGTGTGCTCGAAACGAACGTTACCGTCGCCGCCGTCGACTTCTCCGGAACCGCCCGGACGAAGATCGACCAGGCCGGCGAAGCGGTGGCGCTGGAACAGTACGTCGAACAGAACCCCGAAGGAAGCAACGTGCGGGTGATCCGATGAGTCTCGCGAAGATCGACGCGGACGTCGTCGTCGACGCCCGCGACTGTATCCTCGGTCGCGTCTCCTCGGAGGTCGCCCAGCGCGTCCTCGCCGGGGAGACCGTCGCCGTCGTCAACGCCGAGCGCGCCGTCATCACCGGCAACGAGGAGGCGACGATGGAGACGTACCACAAGCGCGCGGAGCTCGGCTCGGACAGCGGGCCGTACTACCCCAAGCGCCCCGACCGAATCTTCAAGCGCGCCATCCGCGGCATGCTGCCGTACAAGTCGGAGGACGGCCGCGAGGCGTTCTCGAACGTGCGCGTGTACGTCGGGAACCCCTACGAGCGCGACGAGGACGTCGAGAGCGTCGTCCTCGACGGCACCTCGCTCGACCGCCTCTCGAACATCAAATTCACCACGCTCGGGGAGATCTCCGAGTCTCTGGGAGCCAACGTCACATGGTAACGAACACCTCAGGCAAGAAGAAGACGGCCGTCGCCCGCGCCACCGTGCGCGAGGGCGAGGGTCGCGTTCGCATCAACTCCCAGCCAGTCGAGCTGGTCGAACCGGAGCAGGCGCGGCTCAAGATGCTGGAGCCGTTCCGCATCGCGGGCGAGGAGCTCCGCGACGGCGTCGACATCGACATCGACGTCGAGGGCGGCGGCTTCAGCGGGCAGGCGGACGCGACGCGGACCGCCATCGCCCGCGGCCTCGTCCAGCACCTCGGCGACGCCGAGCTGCGCGACGCGTACATGAACTTCGACCGCACCCTGCTGGTCAACGACGTGCGCCAGTCCGAACCCAAGAAGTGGGGCGGACCCGGCGCGCGCGCTCGCTACCAGAAGTCCTACCGCTGAGGTGATCCAGTCATGATGATCCCCGTCCGGTGTTTCACGTGCGGCAACGTCGTGGGTGAACACTGGGAAGAGTTCAAAGAGCGGGCTCGCGAGGGCGACGAAGACCCCGGCGAGGTGCTCGACGACCTCGGGGTCGACCGGCACTGCTGCCGGCGCATGCTGGTGAGCCACCGCGACCTCGTGGACGTCGTCTCGCCGTACCAGTAACCATGTCAGGACAGCGATACAATCGATACGAGAAGGCACGCATCCTCGGCGCGCGAGCGCTACAGGTGTCCTACGGGGCGCCCGTGCTGATCGACACGGACCAGACGGAGCCGATACTCGTCGCCGCGGAGGAGTACGACGCGGGCGCGCTCCCGTTCACCGTGCGGAGGGAATCCAACTAGTGACCCGAATTACCAGCGTCTCGCTGCGTCGCGTGCTCGACTCGCGCGGAAACCCGACGGTCGAGGCCGACGTGCTCACCGAGTCCGGCGGCTTCGGCCGTGGGGCGGCGCCTAGCGGGGCCTCGACCGGGGAGTACGAAGCGATCGAACTGCCGGCGAGCGAGTCCATCGCGAAGGCCCGCGAACACGCGGTCCCGCGCCTCGAGGGCGTCTACGCCGGCGACCAGCGCGCGGTCGACAACGCACTCCGCGCCGCCGACGGGACGGACGACTTCTCCGCCATCGGCGCCAACAGCGCGGTCGCCATCTCGATGGCGGCCGCGAAGGCCGCCGCCGACGTGCTCGGCGCACCGCTGTACCAGCACCTCGGCGGGGCGTTCCGCGGCGAGAACTTCCCGATCCCGCTTGGCAACGTCGTCGGCGGCGGAGAGCACGCCAAGGAGGCGACCCACATTCAGGAGTTCCTCGCGGCGCCCGTCGGCGCGCCGAGCGTCTCGGAGGCCGTCTTCGCGAACGCCGCGGTCCACGCGGCGGTCGCGGACGTGTTAGACGAGCGCGGCGTGCCCGCGGCGAAGGGCGACGAGGGCGCGTGGGCGCCCCCCATCTCGGACGCCGACGCGTTCGAGGTCGTCGACGAGGCGGTCGACCGCGTCGAGGAAGACGTGGGCTTCGAGATCCGCTTCGGTCTCGACATGGCCGCGGCCGAACTGTACGACGACGAGGCCGAGGCGTACGTCTACGGCGACGAGACGAAGTCGGCCGACGAGCAGATCGAGTACGTCGCCGGCCTCGTCGACGAGTACGACCTCGCGTACGTCGAGGACCCGCTCGACGAGAACGACTACGAGGCGTTCGCGGACCTGACCGACCGGGTCGGCGACCGGACGCTGATCTGCGGGGACGACCTGTTCGTCACCAACGTCGAGCGGCTCCAGGACGGCATCGACGCCGGCGCGGCCAACAGCATCCTCATCAAGCCGAACCAGATCGGGACGCTGTCGGACGCGTTCGACGCCGTCGAGCTCGCCGCCCGCAACGGGTACGAGACGGTCATCTCTCACCGTTCGGGCGAGACCGAGGACACCACCATCGCACACCTCGCCGTGGCGACCGACGCCGGTTACATCAAGACCGGGACGGTCGGCGGCGAGCGAACCGCCAAGCTGAACGAACTGGTCCGCATCGCGGACGACGCGGTATGACGGGCCCACACCACGCATGAGCGAAGACAACGACGCGGTCGAACTCGACGACGACGCGGAGACCGAGGCGGTCGACGCGGCGGTCGAGGAGGAGGCCGACACGACCGAGGAACCGACCGCCGACGCGGCCGAGACGGCCGCCGACGCCGAGAGCGAGACCGCCGCGGGCGACGACGAAGCGGACGAGGAGGAGGCCTCCCCGTTCGACGACGACGTCATGCCCGACGACGACGTCGACCTGCTGATCCCCGTCGAGGACTACCTCTCTGCGGGTGTCCACATCGGGACCCAGCAGAAGACGAAGGACATGGAGCGGTTCATCCACCGCGTCCGCGACGACGGGCTGTACGTCCTCGACGTGAGCCTGACCGACCAGCGGATCCGCACGGCCGCGGATTTCCTCGCGAACTACAACCCCGAGCAGATCCTCGTCACATCCTCGCGGCAGTACGGTCGGTTCCCGGCCGAGAAGTTCGCGGACGCCATCGGCGCCCGCGCCCGCACCGGTCGCTTCATTCCGGGCACGCTGACGAACCCCGACTACGCCGGCTACATCGAGCCGGACGTGGTCGTGGTCACCGACCCCATCGGCGACGCGCAGGCCGTCAAAGAGGCCATCACCGTCGGTATCCCGGTGATCGCGATGTGCGACTCCAACAACCAGCTGTCGAACGTCGACCTCGTCATCCCGACGAACAACAAGGGTCGGCGCGCGCTGTCGGTCGTCTACTGGCTCCTCGCCAACGAGACGCTCGACCGCCGCGGCGCCGACACGGTGTTCGCCCTCGAAGACTTCGAGGACGAGCTCTAAGCCGGCCGCGTTTTTCTTCGACGCTTCCTGTTTCGTCCGTTCACCGCTCGGAGAGCCGTCGGCGAATCGATCCGCGGCGCGACGCGCTCAGACGATATCGGGCGTGAACGGGTACGAATAGACCCGCCCGTCGTTGGCCTTCACCGTTGCCACGAGGACCAAGACTAGGTCGACGACGCCGATAATCGGGAACAGCAGGAGGCCGATGAACACGAAGCTCAGGACGGCGGCAATCATGAGCGCGGCGAAGACGACGATCTGGAAGTTCAGCGAATTCTTCGCGTTCCGCTCGACGAGTTCGTCGTCGTCGTCCGCGAGGATCAGGAAGAGAATCGGGCCGAGGAACGACGCGAAGAGCGACGAGGCGTGCGACAGCGCCGCTAGCGTCGTGTCCCCGTCGACGGTCCCGTCGCCGGTCTCAGTTGCTGTGGTTGACATAGCGGGATGGCGGTTTCGGAGCAGATTGATAAATTTTCGGAGACCGACCGGAATACACGGAGGCGTCAGTCGACAGCCACGCTCGAGCCGGCGCCCGTCGCCGACTGCGACCGATCGGTCGTCGGTCGGTCCCCTGCTCAGTCGGGCGTCGACCGGTCCCCCGCTCAGTCGGTCGTCGACGGCTCGCTGTCGGTCGGTTCGTCGACCGCCCCGCCCGTCGTCTCCTCGGGCACGTCGTGGGTCCACCGCGGCTCTATCTCTCGGTTCGCCATCACGATCCGGTCGCCGCCGTCGGTGTCGATCCGCGTCTTCCGGAGTTCGATGGCGGCGACCGTTCCCGTCACGCCCTTCGACTCGACGCGGTAGCCGACGTTGAAGTCCGGGTCCCGCAGGAGGTAGACCCCCGCCACCGTGTCCTCGATCATCTCGGAGAGCGCGTAGGAGACCCCGAGGGCGATGAAGCCGACGGCGGTGCCGAGGCTCGCCGCGATGTCGCCCATGCCGACGACCTTCAGGAACGTGAGCGCGACGCCGAACCAGAGGAACACGGAGACGAGCGTGACGATGAGGTCGCCGACCAGTTCGCGGTCGCCGACGTACAGCCGTTCGATCGACCCGCGGACGACCGAGAGGACGACCCGCACCGTCAGGTACGCCAGCGCGAGGAAGATCAGCCCCGAGAGCAGCCGCGGGACCGCCACGACCAGCCCCTCGACGAAGTTCGAGAGCGAGCGGGAGACGAGCGACGGGATCTGCGTCATGCCGAACCGCACACGGCGGAGAGTGGAAAAGGTGAGGGCGCCGCCGGCTCAGTTCGCGGCCTCGTCGCCGGGCGCCCCGTCCTCGGACAGCGCCGACCGAGCCTCCGCGACGGTCTCGTCCACGCGAGCCCACGCGACGGGCGGCTCGACCGCCTCGAGCTCCGCGTCGAGCGCGTCGAGCCGCTCGCCGAACTCGCCGTCCCGGCCCGGCCGGTCGCCGAGCGCGTCGGCGTGCTCCGCGACCGCGGATTCGAGATCGTCGATCCGCGCGTCCACGTCGTCCGGGAAGGGGGCGCCGTCGCGGTGGCCCCACGCGCGGAGGTCGTCGGCCTCGGCTCGGAGGTCGGCGACGACGAGGTCGAGGACGCGCGTCTGGACGGCGGCGTCGAACCGCCGTCCCGGGTCCGGGTCGTCCGCGTCCCGCAGCGACTCGACGGTCTCGGTGAGGGCCGCGGCGGACTCCTCGGCGGCCTCGACTTCGTCCACGAGCGCGCCGTGACGTCGGTTGGCCGAGCGGAGCCACGCCTCGAACGCCTCCAGTTCGGTTTCGAGGTCGTGGGCGACGCGGACGATGTCCTGCGCCTCGGTGGTTATCTCGTGGAGGGCAACCGCGGCGCGGTACACCGCCACCGGCTCGGCCAGCCCCGACCGCGCCGCGCCGAGGTCGTCGCCGAGCGCCTCCACCTCCGCACGGAGGTCGTCCAGCCGGTCCCCGAACGCCCGCCGGCGGACAGTGACGACCTCGAGGTCCGGCGCGTCGTCGGCGGCGGCGGTCGCCTCGTCGTGGGTCCGCGTCGCGAGGTCGACCCGCGTCTCCGCTGTCGCGAGTATCTGCGACACGTCGGTGACGCTCGACTCGATCGCCGCGGACGTCACCCTCCCGTCGTCGGTGAAGGGTTCGAGCCAGGTCCGGATCGACTCCGGTTCCTCGCCGGTCCGGTCGGCCACAGACTCGACGAGTTCGTCGAGGGGCGTCTCCGCGGGCGCGCTCTCACTCATACGGCCGGATTCGGCGTAGTACGGTGTATACCTTCCTAAGAGCGGTGTGTTCGGGGACAGAGGCGAACAGAGCGGTACGTGGTGGTATATAGCTGTCAGAACCGTCTCTTGTACTCACCACCGATACTGTGGACTCTTCGCGTGACAAGAGGTGACTATATTAAAAATATAAACCAGTTTAATAGACTTGCCCGTTGCCACGCCTGATGTCAGACCGGAACTGGGTCGACGGCGGCGTGTCGCGGCGGAAAGTTCTCATCACGTCCGGAGCGCTCGGAACCGCCGGGTTGGCGGGCTGTAGCGGAAGCAGCGACGGCGGCGACGGCGGATCCGGCGGCGACGGCGGCGACGGTGGCTCCGGCGGCTCCGGTGGCGACGGCGACGACGGCTCCGGGCAGAGCACGGCGCTGCTCAACGCCGAGGGCTCCTCGACGGTGTACCCAATCTCGAACACGGGGAGCTCATACTGGAACTCCAACGCCCCGCCGAGCGACGGCGAGTACTGGGGCGCGAACGACGAGGGCTCGGTGCCCGGCTGGGACCAGCTCTCCGCCGACGGCGCGGACGACATGCTCATCGCCGACTACTTCGCAGCGAAGTTCGGCTTCGAGCCGACCGATCAGCGCTCTTCGCCGCCGTTCCCGACGACGGTCGGCCTGAGCCACTCCGGGACCGGCTGTGAGGCCGTCACTGACGGCCTCGTCGACATCGGCAACTCCTCCGGGCCGATCACGGCGGAGCTCGACTGGACCGAGGAGAAGGCCCAGAACACAGTCGTCGACAACGTTGTCGGTCGCGATGGCCAGCCGGTCGTCGTCAGCTCCGACGTCTCCGACGCCGGCGTCGCGCAGCTGACCGGCGAGGAGATCCGCGGCATCTACCAGAACGAGATCACCAACTGGAACGAGATCGACGGGGTCGACTACGATCAGGAGATCTACGCTATCGGCCGCGCCGAGGGCTCCGGGACGGACACCTCGTTCCGCCTGAACATGCTCGGCGCCGCCGACGCCTCGATGTCGGGCGTCGACACGCGCTTCGGGCAGAACCAGCAGGTCGCGCAGGCCGTCTCCCAGAACGAGGGCGCCATCGCGTACATGGCGCTCGCGTTCACCAGCGAAACGGTCATCCCGATCTCCATCGAGTTCGACGGCACGCTGTACGAGACCAGCCGCGACGCGGAGAACACCATCTTCGACAGCGAGTACCCGCTCAACCGCGACCTCCACATGTACACGCTCATCGAGGAGAACAACCCCGAAGCCGGCGGCTACGACCGGCGCGAGGCGGCGTTCGTCAATATGTTCCTCAACGAGTTCGGACAGAGCGTCTTCGTCGAGGGGAACAACTACATCCCGCTCCCGACGAGCGACCTCCAGTCGATGAAAGACAAAGTCTCGTCCGTCGCCACGGAGGATCTCATCTCGCCGTAGTCCGACGACCGACGGTCGATCGACCCGAGACGAGCGTCGTCTCGGCCGACTGACCCCCCCGCGACCGCCCGTCTCTCCGCGGCCGCCGGCGCTCACGGTACGGACGAACATGGCTTCTACGACACACAACACGCGAATGCTCTCGATAACAGACAGATGCCAACGGTAACAGACGCGCTCGGCGGGCGACTGACCGACGCGCTCGGCGCGCAGCGCAGACGAGTCAGGGAGTTCGTCGACGAGACCGAACCCCCCGCGCTGGCGATCATCTCCGCGATGACGCTGTCGCTTCTGGCCACCCTCGTCGGGTTCCTCGCCGTCTCCGACCTCACCATCGCTCCCTTCGTCATCTTCCTCACGGCGGCGGGGATCGGCTGGTTCCGGTACCAGGAGGAGACCGCGTACACGATCGCGCTGATGATGACGGTGTCGACGATCCTCATCCTCGGACTGATCATCGTCTTCATCTTCCGCGAGTCCGTCCCGGTGATCCGATACGAGAGCGCGACGGCGTTCGGGATCACGGTCCCCGGCCTGCGGATGTTCATCCAGCCGAACTGGGACGCCGTCTCGCCGCCCATCCGGTACTCGATGGTGCCGATGATCCACGGGACGGTGATGGTGACGCTGATCGCCTCCGCGGTCGCCGCGCCCCTCGGTGTTTCCGCGGCGCTCTTCCTCTCGGAGATCGCCCCCGCGACCGTCCGCGAGGTCGTCAAGCCCGGCGTCGAGATCCTCGCCGGCATCCCCTCGATCGTCTACGGGTTCATCGGGTTCACCGTGCTGGGCCCGTGGGCCTCCGACCAGTTCCAGACGACGGGGCAGGGATCGTACCTGTTCGTCGGTATCGTCGTCGGGCTGATGGCGCTCCCGACCGTCGTCTCCGTGGCCGAAGACGCGCTGAGCAGCGTCCCGGAGTCGATGAAGAGCGGCTCGCTGGCGATGGGGACGACCGACTGGCAGACGATGACCTCGATCACGCTGCCGGCCGCGTTCTCCGGCGTCTCCGCGGCGGTCCTGCTCGGCGTCGGCCGCGCCATCGGCGAGACGATGGCCGCCACGGTGATGCTCCGCGGCGTGCCTCGCCTCACGGAGCCACTCGTCAACGTCTTCTACGGGCAGGAGACGCTGACGTCGATCATCGCGCGGAACTACGGCGAGGCCGACGGCCTCCAGATGGACGCCTTGTTCGTCGCGGGCGTGATCTTGTTCGTCACCGTCCTCGTCATCTCCATCGGCGCGCAGTACATCGAATGGAGAATGCACAAGCGGCTCGGGGGTGAGGTCTGATGGCGGACGCGAGCCAGACGGACGCTAGGCTCGTCGAGTCGGAGACCACGGAGACGGACGCCGTCGCGGGCGTTGCCGTCGGGCTCTCGGCGGTCCTGTTCGCGCTCGCCGTCGCCGCGCTGTTCGAGCGCGTCAGCCTCACCGGCTCGCTGTTCGGGATTCGGACCGTGACGCTGCTCGGCGGGCTCCTGACCGCGCTCGGCGTCGCGGTGGTCGCCTTCGGCGCCGGCTCCCGTCTGGGCTACGTCGAGACCGACCCCGACCCGAGCGCCGGGCTCGTCGCCGGCTTCGGCGCCGCCGTTCCGTGGGTCGTCGTCGGCGGGAGCGTCGCGAGCCAGACGCTCGGTCTCGGCACGACGGTCGGCGTCCTCGCCGGGACGGCCGTCGGCGGCGGCGCGTTCGCGCTCACCGTCCTCCCCCGCGAGGACGTGGGGTCGACGCTCCCGCTCGGGAGCCTCCTCGCGCTGACGGGGCTCGTGTTCCTCACCGGCGTCATCGGCCCGACGTGGGTGTGGGAGCTGGACTGGGCCCAGCAGGCGGCCCTCACCGCGGAGTTCCTCATCCCCGCGGCGACGCTGTTCAGCGCGCTGTACGGCGGCTGGGCCTCGGCGAAGGCGTACGGTGGCTTCGGCGCCCGCGGTCGGCACACGGGCGCGTACGTCCTCGTGTACCTGAACGCGCTCTCGATCGTCGCTTTCCTGTTCGTCCTCGTCGCCTTCGTGGTCGTCCAGGGGGTCCCCGGGCTGTTGAACGGCGTCGAGATCGGCCTCGGAACCGGGCCGCAGACGACGGTCCTCGGCGTCTCGGTCACGCTGCCGGTGTCCGTCCCGTTCGTGATGAACGGCGTCGCCCTCTTCAACGACTTCCAGGGCGTGTTGCCCGCGATCGTCGGCACGGTCTGGCTCGTCCTCGGCGCCGTCGTGCTGGCGGTCCCGCTGGGCGTCGGCGCGGCGCTCTTCCTCACCGAGTACGCGGACCGCGGTCGGTTCACCCAGGTCGTCGAGATCGCGACAAACGGGCTGTGGAGCACCCCCAGCATCGTCTTCGGGCTGTTCGGCTTCGCCTTCCTCATCCCGCGGTTCGGCAACGGAAAGTCGCTGCTCTCCGGGATGATCACGCTCGGGTTCATGCTCCTCCCGCTCGTGGTGATCACCTCCCGGGAGGCGATGCTCTCCGTCCCCGACGAGTACCGCGACGCGAGCGCCGCGCTTGGGGTGTCGAAGTGGCAGACGATCCGGAGCGTCGTCCTCCCGGCGGCGCTGCCCGGCGTCGTCACCGGCGTCATCCTCGGCGTCGGTCGGATCGCCGGCGAGACGGCGCCGATCCTGCTGACGATGGCCGGCGGGACGTTCGTTCCCGGCTCGCAGACGGTCGACGTCCTCGGGAGCTTCAAGTTCACGTCCGCGCCGCCGTTCGTCGCCAATCCGGCCCTGCTGGAGGCAACCTCAGCGCTGCCGTACCAGCTGTACGCTCTGATTTCCGCCGGCGTGGGTGCCAGCAGCAACGTCGGCAACGCGGACGAGTTCCGCTGGGCGACGGCGCTGGTGCTGCTCGTCGTCGTCCTCTCATTCTACGCGATCGGCATCGCGACGCGCTACTACTTCCGGCGACGGCTCACACACACCTGAATCCGATGAGCGAGAACACCACCCAACAGACCCAGACCGCATCGACCGACGACCGCTCGCCGACCGACGGCCGCTCGCCCACCACGACGACCGGCGAGACCGTCGAGCAGACCCGCGACGAGTGGACCGACTACGAGTTCCGCGGCGACACGAAACTGGCCGTCGAGGACCTCGACGTTCACTACGGCGACGACCACGCGCTGAAGGGCGTCTCGATGGAGATCCCCGAGAAGAGCGTCACCGCCCTGATCGGCCCCTCAGGCTGCGGGAAGTCGACGTACCTCCGGTGTCTCAACCGGATGAACGATCGGGTCAGCTCCGCCCGGATCGACGGCTCGGTGAAGCTCGACGGGCAAGAGATCTACCGGGACGGGGTCAACCTCGTGGAGCTGCGTAAGCGGGTCGGAATGGTGTTCCAGTCGCCGAACCCCTTCCCCAAGACGATCCGCGAGAACATCGCCTACGGGCCAAAGAAGCACGGCGACCTCGACACGGGCCTCCTCGCCCGCCTGCTGAACCGGAGCGACGCCGACGAGCGCGACGCGCTCGTCGAGCGGTGCCTCCGCGACGCGGCGCTATGGGACGAGGTGAGCGACCGGCTCGACGACAACGCGCTCGGGCTCTCGGGCGGCCAGCAACAGCGGCTCTGTATCGCCCGCTGCCTCTCGGTCGACCCGGAGGTCATCCTGATGGACGAGCCGGCGTCCGCCTTGGACCCCATCGCCACGGCGAAGATAGAGGACCTGATCGACGACCTCGCGGAGGAGTACACCGTCGTCATCGTCACGCACAACATGCAGCAGGCGGCCCGGATATCGGACCAGACCGCCGTCTTCCTCACGGGCGGCGAGCTCGTCGAGTACGGCGACACCGATCAGGTGTTCGAGGACCCACACAGCGAGCGCGTCGAGGACTACATCACCGGCAAGTTCGGGTGATCCCATGCCCCGAGAACAGTACCAGGACTCGCTCGACGAGCTCCGGGCGGACGTGCTCGCCATGGGGGATCAGGTGATAGGGCAGGTCGAACGGAGCCTCGACGCCGCGGAGCGCCGCGACGAGTCGCTGGCGCAGAAAGTGGTCGACGCCGACGCCGCGGTCAACGAGACGTACCTGCGCTTGGAGGACCGGTGCGTGGACCTGTTCGCGCTCCAGCAGCCGGTCGCGGGCGACCTCCGACTCGTCACCGCCTCGTTCAAGATCATCACCGACCTCGAACGCATCGGCGACCTCGCGGTCAACCTGGCGGACTACCTCCGGACCGCGACGCGGACGCTCTCGCCGGAGGTTCAGCTCGACGCCATCGGCGAGGCGGCGCGCGACCTCCTCGAACGGAGCCTCGCCGCGTACGAGGCCGAGGACGCGGCCGCGTGCCGCGCGGTCGCGGCCGACGACGACGAGGTCGACGCGCTCTGCCAGCGGGCGAGCGAGAGCGTCACCCGCGACCTGATCGCGGGGTCGGACGGGGACGGCTGGGAGGCCGAACGGCTGTTGGACGACGTATCGCGGGTGCTGTTGACGATCCGAGACCTCGAACGGATCGCGGATCACGCCGTGAACATCGCGGCGCGGACGCTGTACATGATCGAAAACGACCCGGAGCTGCTCTACTGAGATGGAGTCGAGAAAGGTCCAAACCGTGGGGAACGGGACGTACACGGTCTCGCTCCCGAAGGACTGGGCGGAGTCGCAGGGCGTCGCGTCCGGCGACACCGTGACGCTCCACGACCACATCGACGGCGTGTTGGCGGTCCAGACCGGGAACGGCGGCGACGGCGACCCGCCCGTCGCCCGGATCGAGTCGGCCGACCCGGAGGTAATCGAGCGGGCGCTGCGGGCGGCCTACGCCGCTGGCGCGCGCGAGGTCACGCTCGAACGGGACGAGCCGCTCACCCCGGACCAGCGGCGCGTCGTCGAGCGGGTCGCCCGCAACCGGATCGGGATGTCGGTGGCCGCGGAGTCGGAGACCGCGACGACGGTTCAGATCATGCTGGACTCGACGGAGGTCTCCGTGAGTCAGTCGCTCCGACAGCTGGCGTTCACGGTCCGCTCGATACACGGCGACGCGGTCGAGGCGCTGGCGACGCCGCCCGACTCGTCGCCGATCGGCTCCCGCGACAAACAGGTCGACCGCCTCGCGTCGATGATCGACCGGTCCGTCTCCCGCGGCATGGCCGACCTCGGGGAGGTCGACGCCCTCGGCACGACCCGCCCGGAGCTGTTCGAGTCGTGGACGGCGATGCGGGAGCTGTGCCGCTTCCGCGACGCGGCGGCGGACATCGGGAACGCCGCGGCGGCCCTCGACGACCCGCCGTCGGCCGCGCGACTGGCGGCGTGTCGCGACTTCGGTCGCACGGTCCGAGAGGTCGTCTCCGACGGGGTGAGCGTCGCCCTCGGCGACGAGGGCGCCGACGTCGCTCGGAGCGCGGTCGGTGAGCTGCGCCGGGCTCGCGACGACATCGACGCGCTCGATCGAGAACTGGACGAGGCGGGCGCGGGGGCGGCGGAGATCCGCCGCGTCGCGCGCGCGCTGCGGCGAACCGCGGAGTGCGGGGGCGACGTGGCGGAGATCGGGCTGCGTCGCGCGGTCCGCTGCCGCGAAACGATACGCGACCGCGACCCGGGACGGATGAACGAGTAGATGTCGGGTCCCGCCCAGACCCGCCAAGCGCAACGCCTGTAAGCGCGGGGGGAGAGGAGACTCGTATGACCGTTTGCGAAGCGCCGGGGAAGGTGTACCTCTTCGGCGAACACGCCGTCGTCTACGGCGAGCCGGCCGTGCCCGCGGCGATCGAGCGGCGCGCCACGGTGACCGCCGAGCCGCGCGAGGACGACCACGTGCGCGTCGAGGCCGAGGACCTCTCTCTGAACGGGTTCACCGTGGAGTACGCGGGTGGGACGAGCGACCGGCCCGATGTCGACGTGCCGACGCCGCTCGTCGAGGCCGCGATGGGGTACGTCGACGCGGCCGTCGAGCAGGCGCGCGAGGCGGCCGACGCGCCCGACGCCGGCTTCGACATCACCGTCGAGAGCGACATCCCCCTCGGCGCGGGGCTCGGGTCGTCGGCGGCCGTGGTCGTGGCCGGTATCGACGCCGCGACGCGCGCGCTCGGGGAGCCGCTCGACCGCCGAGAGCTGGCCGAGCGGGCGTATCGGGCCGAGTTCGAGGTCCAGGACGGGCAGGCCTCCAGAGCGGACACCTTCTGCTCGACGATGGGCGGCGCGGTGCGGGTCGAGGGCGACGACTGCGAGCCGATCGACGCGCCGAACCTTCCGTTCGTCGTCGGGTTCGACGGCGGCGCGGGCGATACCGGCGAGCTGGTCGCCGGTGTCCGCGAACTGCGGGCGGAACACGAGTTCGCCGCCGACACGGTCGAATCGATCGGCGACCTCGTCCGGACGGGCGAGGAACTGCTCGCGGATGCCGACCCCGAGAGCGACCCCGACCCGGCGCTGCTCGCGGAACTCGGCGAGCTGATGGACTTCAACCACGGACTGTTAGCGGCGCTCGGCGTCTCCGCCCGGTCGATCGACGCCATGGTGTGGGCCGCGCGGGACGCGGGCGCGCACGGTGCGAAGCTCACCGGTGCGGGCGGCGGCGGCTGTATCGTCGCGCTCGACGAAAGCGACGCGACGGAGACCGCGCTCTCGTTCACGCAGGGCTGCGAGGAATCGTTCCGCGCCGAGCTGGCGACCGAGGGCGTCCGGGTGGTGGAGCCGTGACGGGGGGCGAAGCCGTCAGTAACGACGACGCCGGCGGAGAGTCCGCTCCCCCCGTCGTCCTCAAGCTCGGCGGGAGTCTGATCACGGAGAAGAACGAGCCCGAAACCCTCGACGAGGCGGCGCTCCACGCGGCCTGCGACGCCGTCGCGGACGCCCTCGCGGCGGGTACGGTCGACCGGCTCGTCGTCGTCCACGGCGGCGGGAGCTTCGGCCACTACCACGCCAGCGAGCACGGCGTCTCGACGACCGACGGGACGCGGGACGCCGAGGCGGCGGCCGCGATTCACGGGGCGATGAAGCGGCTGAACGCGCACGTGTTAGAACGACTCCGCGAGCACGGGGTCCCGGCGGTGCCGGTTCACCCGCTGTCGCTCGCGGCGCGGGCCGGCGGCGCGGACGGCGGGCTCGACCTCCCGCTCGGGTCGACGGCGACGCTGCTCGGCGAGGGGTTCGTTCCGGTCCTCCATGGCGACGGCGTGGCGACGGCGGGCGACGGGGTGACGGTCGTCTCGGGTGACGAGCTGGTCGTCGAGCTCGCGTCCGGACTTGGCGCACGCCGCGCTGGGGTCTGCTCGACGGTGCCCGGCGTCCTCGACGGCGACGGCGACGTGATCCCAGCGATCGACGACTTCGGGTCGGTCGCGGACGCCCTCGGCGCGAGCGACGCCACCGACGTCTCCGGCGGCATGGCCGCGAAGGTGCGGGAGCTGCTCGCGCTGGACGCGCCGGCGTACGTGTTCGGCGCAGAGGGGCTGGTCCCGTTCCTGCGCGGCGAGGGCGCGGGGACCCGGATCGATTGAGCGGGTGACCGCGGGCGCGTCGCAAACGGTGGCGCGCCCCCGTACAGAACCCTTATTCGACCCACGGCCCTCCTCCCCGGCATGAACGAATCGGACGTACGGGAGCGGCTCGCGGAGGTGCGGGACCCCGACCTCGGCGGCGACATCGTCTCGCTCGGGCTGGTGAACGGCGTCGACGTCGACGAGGCGGACGGAACGGTCCACGTGTCGCTCGCGCTCGGCGCCCCCTTCTCGCCGACCGAGTCGGCCATCGCCGACGACGTGCGCGAGGCGCTCGCCGACACCGGGCTCGACGTCGAGCTGTCGGCGTCGATCCCGGACGACCTCTCGACCGAGGAGCAGGTTCTCCCCGGCGTACAGAACGTGATCGCGGTCGCCTCCGGGAAGGGCGGGGTCGGCAAGTCGACGATGGCGGTCAACATCGCGGCCGGGCTCTCCAAACTCGGCGCCCGCGTCGGCCTGTTCGACGCCGACGTGTACGGGCCCAACGTCCCGCGGATGGTGTCCGCGGAACAGCGCCCGGAAACCGACGGCGAGACGATCGTGCCACCGGAGCGGTTCGGCGTGAAGCTGATGAGCATGGACTTCCTCACCGGCGAGGACGACCCCGTCATCTGGCGCGGCCCGATGGTCCACAAGATCATCACCCAACTCGTCGAGGACGTGGAGTGGGGCGAGCTCGACTACCTCGTGATGGACCTCCCGCCGGGCACCGGCGATACACAGCTCACGATCCTCCAGACGCTGCCGCTGACGGGGGCCGTGATCGTCACCACGCCGCAGGACGTGGCGCTCGACGACGCGGTGAAGGGGCTCCGGATGTTCGGTAAACACGACACGAACGTCCTCGGTATCGCGGAGAACATGGCCGGATTCCGCTGCCCGGACTGCGGCGGCTTCCACGAGATATTCGGCTCCGGCGGCGGGAAGGCGCTCGCCGCGGACCACGACCTGCCCTTCCTCGGCGGCGTCCCGCTCGACCCCGCGGTCCGGACGGGCGGCGACGACGGCGAGCCCCTCGTCTTGGAGGACGGCGAGACCGCAGACGCGTTCAAGGTGCTCGTCGAGAACGTCGCGAACAACGCCGGGGTCGTCCGCCGCCGCGGGGTGAGCGGCGAGCGATGACCGACGCGGACGACGGCGCGGGGGCCGGCGACGAAACCGGGGCGACCGGCGACGACCCGGAGGACCCCCTCGCGGCCGCGGGCGTCGACCCGGTGGTACCGGACGAGGCGTCGGGCGCGGAGATCCCGGCCGACGCGGAGGTGCGGGAGTTCCTCCGCGAGGTGGCGGCGGACGTACGCGCGGAGAGCTCGGAGAGCAAGCAGCTCTCGGCGATCCTCTACCGGGTGTCGGACTTATACGACGAGGAGGAGGAGACGTCGCCGGAGGAGATCTACCTCAACGTCCGGCACATCATGCGTATCAAGGCGGAGGGCGGGCTGCGTCGCTGAGGCCGCCGGAGCGGACGGCAGTCAAGTCGCCGGGCGGGGTCAGTCGTCCGCGTCGGCCGCCGGGGCGGAGTCGATCGGGCTATCGTCCAGCGGCGTCGCGTCGTCGACGACGCGCGCGAGCCCGAGCCGCTCGGCGGTCTCCGGCGTCGGGAGCCCCCGTTCGCCCCACCCGCGTGCCGCGTAGTACCGATCGAGCAGGCGGTCGAACGCGTCGACGTCGACGCCCGGCGTCCCGTCGGCCGCGTCGGTGCGGAGCGGCTCAGGGAGCGCGTCGTCCGCGCGGTCGAATCCCTCTCGGGCGTTGAACAGTCGGGTGAGCGTCCAGATGCGCTCGCCGGTCGTCGCGAGCGCGGCGGGGGAGGGATCCGGTCGGCCAGCGTCCCCCGCGTCCCCGCGTTCCGACTCGTCGCGGTGCGGGCCGCCGCGGTCGGCGACCGCCGGGTGCTGGATCGCCGCGAGCCACTCCGCGCCGAGGTCGGCACAGACCGCCTCGCCGACGAAGTCGTCGACGACGAGGCTCCACAGGACCGAGCGCGCGTTCTGCTCCCCGACCACGTCGCGCACCCGGTCGGCGAGGGAGCGGTCGGGACGTGCCAGCGGCTCGCGCTCCTGCGGTCGCGCGCGCCGGTGACACGCGCCGCGGTCGCTCGTCGCGTACGCGAGCGCGACGCCGACCGCCGCGCGCGGGTCGAAGCCGGGCAGCGCCATCGACTTCACCGTCGGCACGAGCGCGTCGCCGCCGAATCGGGCCACCGCGGCGTCGACCCCGTGGGCGAGGGCGTCCGGGAGGTCCGGGTCCACGTCGAGATCGGCCGGGGGGTCGCGGGCCGCGATCGCCTTCAGCAGGCGCTCTGCGCCGGCGGCGTCGCCGAAGTCGACCGGGCAGTCGACGACCCCAGCCCGCCCGGCGCGGATCGCCCAGGCGACCGCGCTGCCCGCGCCGATCACGTCGAGGCCGAGACGGTCGCAGACCCCGCAGAGCTCCGCGACGCGGTCGAAGTCGTCGATCCCGAGGCCGGCGCCGAGCGTGATCGGGGCCGCGCCGCGCGGCACGACCTCGCCGTCGGACGTGTCGATCCGGAACCCGCCGGGGACGGCCGCCGGTCCGCTCTCGGCGCCCTCTCGGCCGTCACCGTCACGGCCGGCACTGACGGCTTCGCGTCCGGCCGCGCGCTCCGCCGCGGCCTCGACGCCGATGTCGTCGACCCCGTCGAAGCCGGTCTCCGTCCATCCCTCGGCCGCGAGGATCCCGACCTCGTCCGCGTAGTCGACCGTCTCGATCGTCTCGCCGGCCGCCTGCCACTCGCCGGTCGGCCGCCGCCCGTACGTCTCGGCGTCGCGGTCGCGGCGGGCGGCGAGGTCCTCCGGGACCGCCGGCGGGGGGTCGCGGGCGACGACGGCCTTCAGCCGCTTCGCGCCCATCACCGCGCCGGCGCCGCCGCGCCCGGCGTGGTGGTCGCCGCCGTCGCTCGCGATCGTCGCGTACGCCGCCTCGCGCTCGCCGGCCGGGCCGACGCAGGCGACGCCGGCGTCCGGGAACCGCTCGGCGGTCTCGGCGGCGTCGTCGCCCCACGCGTCGGTCGGCTTGACCCGGGCGTGACCCCCCTCGACCTCGATCCGGACCGGTCTGTCGGCGGTCCCGGTCACGAGCAGGCCGATGCAGTCGTCGAGCGACCCCGCGAGCCGGACGGCGAAGTCGCCGCCGGCGTACGAGTCGAGGAACCCGCCGGTGAGCGGCGACTTCGTCACTGCGGCGTACCGGGTCTCTCCCGGTAGGAAGCCCGCGAGCGGCCCGACGAGGAACGCGAGGAGATTCTCCGGCCCCGTCGGGTCCGTTCCCGGCGAGAGTTCCTCGTAGAGGTAGCGCGCTCCGATCCCCTTCCCGCCAACGAAGTCGCGTCGCCAGTCCCGCGGGACCCGTTCGCTGGTAGTCTCGCGCGTCGAGAGGTCCACGCGAATGACTCGGGTGCGGTTTCGGCGCATCCGGTTGACCTGCGTGGCGGAGTCGTATCAATTTGTCCGCCGCCGCGACGCCGCCGGTCGGCCGCCCGTCCGACCGCCAGAGTGAGGTCCGATGCGACTGAACGCCCCGGCATGGACCTGACGACCGCGCTCGACGCCCGCGACGCGACCGTCTGCGTCGTCGGCGCGGGCGGCAAGAAGTCGACGCTGTTCGCGCTCGCCGACCGGCTCGACCGGCCGGTCGTGACCGCGAGCGTCCGAATACCGATCTTCGACGACCGGGTCGCCGCGGTGCGCGTGACCGCGGACCCGGTGGCCGCGCTCGGCGAGGCGGGACCCGACGAGTGGCCGCTCGGGCTGGTCCCCGAGCGCGACCGGTCGGACCGGTACCTCGGGTACGACACGGAGACCGTCGCCGAGATCGCCGACGCCGCGCCCGGCGCGACGCTCGTGAAGGCGGACGGGGCGCGCCTCCGCGAGTTCAAGGCGCCGGGCGACCGCGAGCCGCAGATCCCGTCGAACGCGGACATCGTCGCCCCGATCGCGAGCGCGCACGTCGTCGGCGAACCGCTCACGGAGGAGCACGTCCACCGCCCCGAGGAGGTCGCCGCGATCACGGGCCGCGAGATCGGCGACGAGATCCGCCCGGCCGACGTCGCGACGGTCCTCGCGAGTCCCGCGGGCGGGCTGAAGGGGGTCCCCGGCGACGCGACCGCGATCCCGGTCGTGAACAAGGTCGACGACGAGGCGGACGCCGCCGCGGCCCGGGCGCTCGCCGGGGAGATCCTCATGCGCGCGAACGTGCCGCGCGTCGTTCTCACGCGCCTGACCGCGGACGATCCGGTCGTCGAAGTCGTGGAGTAGCGGCGGCGGTCTGGCCGTGCTCGGCCCGGTTCCGTCAGACCGGTTCCTCCAGTATCGTCTCATCCCCGTGCTGGACGACGGCGCGCTCCGGGACGGGAGTCTCCGTGAACGCGACGGCGACTGAGTGCGCGTGGGGCTCAGCGATGTCCGAGCAGCGGCCGACGTCCGAGTCGGGGTCGTCCTCGGAGACGATCCGGAGGCGGAGCGTCCCGTCGTCGAGCGCCGCCTCGAACAGCGTGACGCGTTCACAGCGGCGGGGGCCGTCGAGGAGCGATCCCGCCACGACCAGCCGCGGCGTATCTTCGTCGAGGCGCCGGCGAACCTCGGCGACGTCGATTTCCGCCGGGTCATCGCTCCACGGCGGGGTGGGACACCCTGCGAGCGCGGCGGTCGAGACGGCGGCCGCGGACGCGAGGAGGGCTCTGCGTCGCATGCCCGGAGCGACGCGGAGGGCCGTGAAGTGTTTCCGTGGTCGGGGGTGGGGTCGAGCGGCTCGGGAGGAGTGGCCGCCGCCACCGCCGCATCCGAAACCACTATGCCCGATCCGGCGAACTTCCGGGTATGGACTGGCCACACGACCCCGACGGCGAGCAGGGGAGCGAGGGCATGCGGCAGTACGGCCACGCCGTGCTCGCGAAGAAGGTCAACGAGGATGAGGACTTTCCGCTGACCGCCGCGGAGTACGTCGAGCAGTACGGCGACCACCCGATCCGGATCGACTACGAGACGGTCGTCTCCGTCGAGGAGATATTCGAGAACGTCGAGCAGGAGGAGTTCGCGGACTTCGTCGAGTTCCACCAGGAGCTCGGCCGCGCGATGCGGGAGAACGGATACTGGTTCTACGAGGGCGCCGACCAGTTCGTGGACGGCAGCGCCTGACTGCTCGAACACTCGTTCCGGCGTCGTTCTCTTTCCCGAAGCCTCGGCTGTTCTGCGATACGTCGTCGCCACCGCGAGGAGCACTTCCGAAGCCCCAGCCGCGAGGCGGGCGCACGCTCGCTGTGCGCTTCGGTCGCTCGCGCTGCTCTCCCTCCAGTGCTTGCGCCACCTGCGCCCGCCTCGCGACTGCCCCTTCGAGTCCCGTCCCGCACCGCGACCGCACCTCACACCTCCCCGGCCTCGTCGACCGGCCGGAGCAACGCGGAGGGCGGTCGACTCCAGCGAGGGACCGAAGGTCCCTCTGGCAGCCGGCGCTACGCGCCGGCGACCTCGCGCGTGCGACTCGCGCCCTTCGGGCGCTCGTCGGCACGCGCCACCGCGGTTCGTTCGTATCGCTTGGCCGGCCCTCGACTCTTTTAAGAACGCGGGGGGCGAGCGAGCCACCATGGACCACGAGCGGATCGCCGTCCTCGCCCACGAGAAGTTCCCCGACCGCGCGAAGACCGCGCTCGGCGTGCTGCGCTACGGCGACCAAGACGTCCGGGCCGTCCTCGACCGCGACCGCGCCGGCGACCGCGTGAGCGATCACGTCGCGGACGTGGGGGACGCGCCGATCGTCGCGTCGTTCGAGGAGGCGCACGCGGCGGCCGACGGCGACCTCGACGCCTTGTACATCGGAATCGCGCCGATCGGCGGCGGCTTCGACGAGTCGTGGCGGTCGGACGTCGAGGCCGCGATCGAGGCGGGCTGTGACGTGGTGAGCGGTCTCCACTACTTCCTGAACGAGGACGAGGAGCTGGCCGCGCTCGCGGACGACCACGGTGTCGACCTCGTCGACGTGCGCGAGCCGGACGACGACCTCACGGTCGCGACGGGCGCGTCCGGCGACGTGGACGCCGACGTGCTGCTCACTGTCGGGACCGACTGCTCGGTCGGGAAGATGACCGCCTCGCTGGAGATCGTCGCGGCCGCCCGCGAGCGCGGCATCGACGCCGCGTTCGTCCCGACCGGCCAGACCGGGATCATGATCGCCGGCTGGGGGAACCCGATCGACCGCGTCGTCTCCGACTTCGCCGCCGGCGCGGTCGAGGACATGCTCGCCGAGGTCGGCGACGACCACGACCTCCTCGTCGTCGAGGGGCAGGGGAGCATCGTCCACCCCGCCTACTCGGCGGTCACCTGCGGCATCCTCCACGGGTCGATGGCCGACGGGCTCGTCCTCTGTCACGCCGCGGGCCGCGAGGTCGTCCACGGTTACGAGGAGTTCGCCCTCCCGCCGCTCGCCGACTACGTCGACCTCTACCAGGACTTGGCGGCGCCCGTCCACGAGGCGAGCGTCGTCGCGGGGGCGGTGAACACGAAGACCATCGACGAGGACGAGGCGGCCGCCGAGGCGGTCGCCGCGTTCGCCGACGAGACCGGGGTTCCCGCGATCGACCCGGTACGCCACGGCGCGGACGCCGTCGTCGACGCCGCCCTCGACGCCGGACTGGGCGCGGTCGACGCCGCGGACGCCGACTCGGAGGTCGACGGGGAGGAAGCGGCCGAATGAGCCTCGACACCGAGTTCGAGCGGGTGTCGCTGCCGCTCGAGAACGCGTTCACCATCTCGCGGGGGACGCAGACGGCGGCCGAGAACGTGGTCGTCCGCGTGACGGACGACGCGGGGATGACCGGGGTCGGCGGCGCGGCGCCGTCGACCCACTACGGCGAGACGGCCGACACGGTCGCGGCGGTCATGCCGGACCTCCTCGACGCCGTCGAGCGCGTCGGCGACCCCCACGCAGTCCGCGAGATCGAGACCGAGCTGCGGGCGGTCGTGAACGGGAACCCCGCCGCCCGCTGTGCCGTCTCGATCGCCGTCCACGACCTCGCCGCGAAGCGGCTCGGCGTCCCCCTCCACCGCCTGTGGGGGCTCGACCCGAGCGACGCGCCGAAGACGTCGTTCACCGTCGGACTCGACGAGACCGACCGCGTCCGCGAGAAGGCCGCCGACGCCGTCGCGGCGGGCCACGACGTGTTGAAGCTCAAGCTCGGGACCGACCGCGACCGCGAGCTGGTCGACGCCGTCCGCGAGGCGGCGCCCGACGCGCGGCTCCGGGTCGACGCGAACGAGGCGTGGACGCCGAAGGAGGCGGTCGCGAAGAGCGCGTGGCTCGCCGACCGCGACGTGGAGTTCGTCGAGCAGCCCGTCTCGGCCGACGACCCCGAGGGGCTCCGGTACGTCTACGAGCGGTCGGAACTCCCGATCGCCGCCGACGAGTCCTGCGTGACCGCGGCGGACGTGCCCGCGATCGCCGACCGCTGCGACATCGCGAACCTGAAGCTGATGAAGGCCGGGAGCCTGTCCGAGGCCCGGCGGGTGATCGCCGCCGCGCGAGCGCACGGGCTGGAGGTGATGTGCGGCTGTATGATCGAGTCGAACGCCTCCATCGCGGCCGCCGCGCAGCTCGCGCCCCTCCTCGATTACGCCGATATCGACGGGTCGCTGCTGCTCGACGACGACCCGTACGAGGGTATCGACCTCCCGGACGGTGAGATCCGGCTCGCCGATCAGGACCGCGCGGGGACCGGCGCGCGCCCGGCGTCGGAGTGAACCGAGTCTGAGGCGGGGACGAGAGGGACGGGGACCGCGGGGACCGAGCGCAGATCTGCTGGGGACCTCAGTTCCGCTTCTCGTCGGCTTGAGACTCCGACTCCTCTAGCTCAACGTCGAGCTCCTCGTCGAGGTCGGCGTTCGCATCACCGTCAAGATCGCTCTCTAAGTCGTCGGCGTCGATCTCCGACTCGATGTCCTCCAGTTCGGCGTCGACATCCTCGTCGCTGACGGCGGCCTCGCCGTTCGACGACTCGCCCTTGCCGAGCTCGCCCTTCAGCGTCTCCAGCTCGGCGTCGACCTCGCTGTTCGTCGAGAGGCTCTCCAGCTCGCGGTCGATGCTGTCCTTGTCGGAGAGCGCGTCTTCGAACGCGCCGGAGTCCTCCAGCTCGTCCATCGCCTCCGAGCGCGCCTCCATCTCCTCGGTGCGCTCCTCGGCGCGCTCGATGGAGCGGCTCACGTCCTCCATCTCGTCGCCGACGCCCGTCATCGCCTCGGAGACGCGGGTGGACGCCTCGGCCGCCTCGTAGCGGGCCTTCATCGTCTCCTTCTTGGTGCGGAACTCCTCGATGCGGTTCTGGAGCTTGTTCTTCTTCTCGACGAGCTGCTCTTGGGTGTTGTTCAGGTCGGCGATCTGCCCTTCGAGCTCCTCGATCTGGGTCATCTTCGACTTCTTCTTCTCGAGGGCCTTGCGCGCGAGGTCGTCGCGGTCCTGCTGGACCGCCTCGCGAGCCTGTCGGTTGTGCTTCTCGACGTTCTCCTCGAGCTTGCGCTTCTGGATCTCCAGGCGCTTCTTCTGGGTCGTCAGGTCGGCGATCCCCTGTTTGACATCTTGGAGTTCGTCGCGCATCTGTTCGTACGAGTAGTCGAGCGATTCTGTCGGGTCCTCCGCCCGGTTGAGGAGGGCGTTCACCTTCGAGCGGACGACGTAGGAGGCGCGCGAGAGGATTCCCATACCACATCGTACGCGTTCCACCCGTTAAAACCTCATGCGGTTCGCGGCGCCAGCGCGGGCAACGCGCCGGAGACACCGCCGTCGTCGTCGCCGACGCGCGTCGGCCGCGGCGGCCGAGCGCCCCCGCAGCGGCGCTTCCTGAACACTTATTCGTGACGTTCGTGTAGCCTCGGCCATGGACATCGGCGTGTTGACGGTTCCACTGGGCGGCGAACCGCTCGACGACGCGGCCGCGTACCTCGACGGCATCGCCGTCGACGCCGTCGAACTCGGTGTCGGCGGCTGGCCCGGCGAGGACCACGTCGACCGCGAAGCGCTCCTCGACGACCCGGCCGGGAGAGAGGAGCTGCTCTCGCTGCTCGACGACCGCGGGCTGCGGATCTCGGCGCTGGCGACGCACAACAACCCGCTTCACCCCAGCGAGGAGCGGGCCGCGGCGGCCGACCGCGAGCTGCGCGAGGCGATCGAGTTAGCCGACCTGCTCGGCGTCGACACGGTCACCTGCTTCTCCGGGCTCCCGGCGGGCGCGCCCGGCGACTCGACGCCAAACTGGGTCACGGCGCCGTGGCCGACCGAACACGCCGACGCGCTCGACTACCAGTGGGACGAGGTCGCGATCCCGTACTGGCGCGACCTGGCGGCCCACGCCGACCACCACGGGGTCGACGTGGCTATCGAGATGCACCCGAACATGCTGGTCTACGAGCCGACCGGACTGGTCGCGCTGCGGGAGGCGACGAACGACCGGATCGGTGCCAACTTCGATCCCTCGCACCTCTACTGGCAGGGGATCGACGTGACGGAGGCGATCCGGTTCCTCGGCGAGCGCGACGCGATCCACCACGTCCACGCGAAGGACACGAAGGTGTACGAGGCCGAGAGCCGCGTGAAGGGCGTGCTCGACACGACGAGCTACGCCGACACCGCAGACCGCTCGTGGCTGTTCCGTTCGATCGGCTACGGCCACGGCGAGGAACACTGGAAGGACGTGGTCTCGACGCTCCGGCTGGTCGACTACGAGGGCGCGCTCTCCATCGAACACGAGGACGCGCTCACCTCCTCGCGCGAGGGATTAGAGAAGGCGGTCGACGTGTTGGACCGGGCGGTGTTCGAGACGGAACCGGGCGACGCGTACTGGGCGGAGTGAGGCGGGGGAGGATCCGATGACACGAGAACCACTGAAGATCGGCGTACTGGGGTATCGCTTCATGGGCAGGGCGCACGCGAACGCCATGGCGCGGCTCCCGATGTTCTTTCCGGACGCGCCCGAAATCGAGCGGCACACGCTCGTCGGGCGCGACGAGGCGGCGCTCGCGGACGCGGCCGACCGGTTCGGCTTCCCGCACACCGCGACCGACTGGGAGGCTGCGATAGACGAGGTGGACGTCTTCTACAACCTCGGACCGAACCACGTCCACGCCGAGCCGTCGATCGCGGCTCTTGAGGCCGGGGTGCCCGTGCTCTGTGAGAAGCCGCTCGCGCCGACGCTGGAGGAGGCGGCAGCGATGCGCGACGCGGCGGCCGCGACCGACGTGACCAGCGGCACCGCGTTCAACTATCGGTTCGTCCCCGCGATCCGCCACGCGAAGCGGCTGATCGAGGACGGCGCGCTGGGCGAGATCCGGCAGGTCCGCGGGCGCTACCTCCAGGACTGGCTCGTCGACCCCGAGGCGCCGTGGGCGTGGCGGATGGACGCCGACATGGCGGGATCGGGCGCACTCGGCGACCTCGGCGCGCACACGCTCGACCTCGCGCGGTTTCTCGTCGGCGACCGCGTCGGCGAGTTCGAGCGCGTCGCTGGACAGTTGACGACGTTCGTCGACGAGCGCCCCGTCCACGACGAGGACGGCGGGGTCGCCGAGTACCGCGACGTGACCGTCGACGACGCGTACAGCGCGCAGGTCGAGTACGAGTCGGGCGCGACCGGAACCTTCGAGGCGAGCCGGGTCGCCGAGGGGCACAAGAACGACCACACAATCGCGGTCCACGGGACAAAGGGGAGCCTGAAGTTCTCCTTAGAGCGGCTCAACGAGTTGGAGGTGCTGCGCGAGGGGAACCGCGGCTACGAGACGGTGTTGGTCACCGAGGAGTCGGACCCGTACGTCGACCGTTGGTGGCCCCCCGGCCACGTGATCGGGTGGGAGCACACGTTCGTCCATGAGAACTACGAGTTCCTCTCGGCGGTCGCCGAGGGCGAGTCGTTCGAGCCGTCGTTCGCGGACGGCTACGAGGTCCAGCGCGTGCTCGCGGCGATCGAGCGGGCCGACGAGCGCGGCGAGCGTGTTCCGGTCGAGTGAGAGCTCCGCCTCCGCGTTGAGCGCGACCTCGACACCGAACCGACCTCAGACTCCGACGCCGCCGCCCGGCGTGCTGCCGCCGTTCTCCTCGCTCCACTCCTCTATCGCGGAGTCCTCGCCGTTGTACCTTCCGAGCGTCTCCCGGGTGTCGAACGCGACCGGCTCCCAGACGACCTCGAAGTTCTCGTTACCGGTCGCGTTCGGGACTGGGACCCGATCGCCCGGCCGGACGACGCCGTCGCCGGGCCACGCGCCGAACTGGACGTTCCCGTCCGGGTCCTCGCCGCGGACGTACAGCTCCTCGGCCGGGACCGGCTCGGGCCCGAGCGAGACGACGACGAGCTCGCCGCCCTCCTGTCGCCCCTCAAACTCGGCGTCGGGCGGGGCGACGCCGTCGATGAGGCCGAACACCGCCGCGCCGACGATGGCGAGCAGCAGCACGACGACCCCGACGAGCAGTCCGGTCCCCGCCAGCGGGGTGAACCCTCGCTCGTCGTCTCGGAACGCCACCATTCGGCTGTCACTCCGACACCGCCGATATAAGGGTTTGCGCACCGCGTATCAGCCCTGATAAGAATGAGGCGGTGTGGGGCCCGGCTCGGGACGGACGCGTGGCTGAACCAGCCACCGACGCGGGGTCGAACTGCCCACTGACTCGGGATCGAACCGGAAACGGGTTATTCCGCGCGGCCGAACTCCGACCGTGACGACTCGGATGAGCGACTCGGCGGGCGGACGCCCCCGCGGTCCGCGAGGGATCGCGCGCACCTGGGTCGAGGTCCTCGTTCGCCCGCGGCGGGCGTTCGCGAACGGGATTACGCCCGGGGACCAGGCTCCGGCGCTGACGTTCGCAGTCGCGGTCGCCGCCGCGTTCACGCTCGGCCTGATCGCGACCGACTCCGGAGCGGTGCCCGTCGTCGTCCCCTCCTCGCGGCTCCTCTCGGACCTCGTCGTCTTCCTCGTCGCGGTCGCGCTGGCGGCGCCGGTCGGCCTCCACCTGACCGCCGCGGTCGCGACCGTCTCCGTCGTGGTCGCGAGCGTCGAGGTCGCCGACGGGAGCTTCTCGCTGCGCGACCGCGGCGGCGTGAGCGAGACGGTCCAGGTCGTCGCGTACGCGAGTTCGCCGATGGCGCTGGCCGGCCCGGCGATACCCGAACTCAGAGTCCTCTGCGGCGCGTACGCGGCGGTGCTGCTGTTCGTCGGGTTCCGCGCGGTTCACGGGCTGGGCGCGGTCCGGACGGTTGCGGCCGCGATCCCGCCCGCCGCGCTCGGGTACGGCGTCGGCTACCGCGTCGTGGCGGCGGGACGGACGCTGCTCGGCGCCTGACGCGTCGGGCCGTCGCGGCGTGACGACCGCGAACCCGCCGCGCTCCGATCGAGTCGCCGAGCCGGCTTTCGACAACCGTTTTAGGCCCGAGACTCTCGGTGTACTCAAATGGGATCCTGTATCATCTGTGGCACCGACGTCGGGGGCGGTCGCGTCTGCGACTCGCACCAAGAAGACGTCGCGTTCGACTTCCGTGGCGACTCTCCCGACGATCTGGTTCCGAGCCGCTTCTACCGGGGCGTCGTCGACGGATATGCCGAGTTCGGCGTGTTCGTCGACCTCGCGCCGGGCGTCACCGGACTGCTCCACCGCTCCGAGCTCGACCGTCGCCTCGACAGCCTCGACTGGGAGCCGGGTGACGACGTGTTCGTCCAAGTGAAAGGCGTCCGCGACAACGGGAACGTCGACCTCGGCTGGTCGATTCGACAGGCCGACCGCGAGTTCCGCGGCGTCCTCGTACAAGAGCCCTCCGGCGAGCACCTCCCCGACGAGGCGTCGGGCGACGACGTCGAAGAGTCCGAAGCTGACGACGACGCTGGCGCCGCGGAGTCCGCAGACGAGGACGAGACGGAAGCCGGCACGGAACCCGAGGCGCCGAGCGAGGAGGCCGAAGAGGCCGATGCGGAGCCGAGCGAGTCCCAATCGACGGACGCTCCTGAAGCGGATGCGGCCGCGGACGAGGGCGTCGGATCGGACGACGCGGACGCGTCGGAGGAGCCCGCGTCCGAGACGACCGCAGAAGACGAGGCGTCCGCGGAGACAGACATGGACGAGTCTGACGTGGACGAACCGGAGCCCGAGCGCGTGTCGATCACGTCGCTCGGCGACGCGATCGGAGACTCGGTCCGGATCGAGGGCGAGGTCGTCGGCGTCCGCCAGACCGGCGGCCCGACGGTGTTCGAGGTCAGCGACGCGACGGGCGCCGTCGACGTGGCCGCGTTCGTCGAGCCCGGCGTCCGGGCGCACCCGGACGTGGAGGTCGGCGACGCGGTGCGGGTCGACGGGGAGGTCGAGAGCCACCGCGGCGACGTTCAGGTCGAGTCCGAGGCGCTCGTCCTCCTCGACGGCGAGGACGCCGAAACGGTCCGCCGCCGCCTCGCCGAGGCCCTCACCGACGAGGCGCGCCCCGAGGGGCTCCAGCCGCTGGCCGGCGACGAGACCGTCGCCGAGCTCGCTGACGACCTGCTCGACGCCGCTGAGGCGGTCCGCCGCGCGGTCCTCGAATCGCGCCCGATCGTCGTGCGCCACCCGGCGACCGCCGACGGCTACGTCGCGGGCGCCGCGGTCGAGCGCGCCGTCCTCCCGCTAATCCGCGACGAGCACGCGAAGAGCGACGCGGAGTACCACTACTTCACCCGCCGCCCGCTCGACGAGCCGGTGTACGGGATGGACGCGGCCACCAACGACGCGACGCGGATGCTCCAAGACCGCGACCGCCACGACGAGAAGCTCCCGCTCTTCCTCCTCGTCGGCGCCGGATCGACGACCGAGTCCGCCGACGGCATCGACCTGCTGTCGGTGTACGGGGTCGACGCGGTCGTCGTCGACGCCGCGGTCGCCGACCCCGAGACGCGGGACGCGGTCGACACGCTCGTCTCGCCGGAGCTGGCCGACGCCGACGGCGACGAGACGCTCTCGACGGGCGCGCTCGTCGCCTCGCTCGCGTCGGCGATCAACGACGGGGTCCGCGCCGACCTGCGACACCTGCCGGCCGTGAGCTACTGGGCGGACGGCCCCGACCGGTACGTCGACCTCGCGCGCGACGCGGGCTACGACGCCGAGCGCGTCGCCGAGCTCCGCGAGGCGGTCGCGCTGGAGGCGTACTACCAGTCGTACCAGGACAAGCGCGAGCTGATCGCCGACCTCCTGTTCTCGGACGGCGGCGACCTCGCGGCGCACGTCTCCGAGCAGTTCCGGGAGAAGCTGGAGGCCGAGGTCGAGACCGCGGGCGCGAACGTCGTGACCGAGGCGGTCGACGGCGTCGAGTTCGCCCTGCTCGACACCGACGGCTACACCCACCGGTACGACTTCCCGCCGACGCCCCTCCTCCTCGACGACCTCCACCGGCGCCGCGCCGACGGCGAGCCGTTCGCGACGGTCGGCGTCGGCACCGACGAGCTGTACGTGCGCACGACCGCGGACGTCTCCGTCCGCGACGTTGCCGACCGCGCGGCCGAGCTCGCGCCGGGCGCGGACATCGCCACCGCCGGCGTCCGCGAGGGGAAGATAGAGTTCCTCTCCGGCGAGCGCGACGCGGTCGAGGACGCCGTCGTCGCCGCCGTCTCCGAGTCGTTCTGAGGCGTCACGCGGTCAGCTTTTTCGGACGCGGCGGAGTCAGCGACGCGTGAACGGCCCGGGCGGGAGGATGAGGTCGTCGAGCTCGGGACGCTGTTTCACGTTGAACACGACCGACAGCTCGTCGGTCAGCGGGTAGCCGTTACAGGAGAGCCGGAACCCCCGCTCGGCGAGGTCGTCGGGCATGATGTGGTCGGTCGGCTGCGAGAGCTCGCCCTCGGCGAGGTACACCGCGCAGTTCGCGCAGGCGCCGCCGCGACAGGAGAACGGCCACGCGAAGCCGCTGCGCTCGGCCGCCTCAAGCAGACTCTCGTCCGCGTGGACGAGCAGGCGACCGTGGGCGTCGGGGCCGAGGTCGGCGTGGGCGGCCTTCCGGAACAGCTCGTCGTCCTCGAGCGACCAGCCGTAGTCGACGACCGCCTCGTAGTCGAGGAACTCGACGCGGGTCGACCGCGGCTCGCGCGCGTCGTCGCCCTCGGTGAGGTCGACGTCAGCCGGGTCGGTCCCGTCGCCCGCGTCGCCGTTCCCGTCGCGTTCGGACAGCTCGCGGTAGGCTCGGCGGACGAGCTGGAACTCCTCGATCGAGCCGCCCTGGTCCGGGTGCGCACGCTTCACGCGCTCGCGGTAGGCCCGTTCGACCGCCTCGTCGTCGGCGTCCTCGTCGACCTCCAACACCTCGAACGGGGAAACCATTCAGACGCCTCGCTGTACGCGCGTGACGCACATAAACTGCCCAGAAGTCGGCAGGCGGATCCCGGCGGGAGCCGAAGCGACTGCGGGCCGCGAACCGCCGCCGGTCCCCCCGACCCGTCAGCGTTTAACAGCGACGCGCCCCACTGACGGGTAATGGGAAACGCCGACTTGCGCGACCTCGCGTCGATCCGCGACGCGCCCTTCGCGGAGATCGAGGGGGGCGTCGTCGCCGTCGACGCGCACAACTGGCTGTACCGGTACCTCACGACGACGGTGAAGTGGACGAGCGACGAGAAGTACACCACCGCCGACGGCGTCGAGGTCGCGAACCTGATCGGGGTCGTTCAGGGGCTTCCGAAGTTCTTCGAGCACGACCTGATCCCGGTGATGGTGTTCGACGGCGCGGTCACCGACCTGAAGGCCGACGAGGTAGCGGAGCGCCGCGAGAAGCGCGAGGCGGCCGAGGAACGCCGGGCAGCCGCCGAGGAGCGCGGGGACGCCGTCGAGGCCGCGCGCTTGGAGGCGCGCACGCAGCGGCTCACGGACACGATACAGGAGACGACCCGCGAGCTGCTGGGACTGCTCGACGTGCCCGTCGTCGAGGCGCCCGCGGAGGGGGAAGCGCAGTGCGCGCACATGGCCGCGACGGGGACGGTGGACCACGCCGGCAGCGAGGACTACGACACGCTGCTGTTCGGCGCGCCGACGACGCTCCGTCAGCTGACGAGCAAGGGCGACCCGGAGCTGATGGACCTGTCGGCGACCCTGGAGGACCTCAGCCTCGACCGGCAGGGGCTCGTCGACGTCGCGATGCTCTGTGGCACCGACTTCAACGAGGGGGTCCGCGGGATCGGGCCGAAGACGGCGGTGAAGGCGATCGCGGAACACGGCGATCTGTGGGGGGTCCTCGACGCCCAGGACGCCGAGATCCCGAACGCCGAGGCGATCCGGGAGCTGTTCATGGACCCGCCGGCCGAGGACGTCGCGGTCGACGCCGACGTGAACCCGGACGTCGAGGCCGCCCGCGAGTACGTCGTCGACGAGTGGGGCGTCGCCGCGGGCGAGGTCGAGCGGGGGTTCGAGCGCATCGCCGAGTCGCAGGTCCAGACCGGGCTCGATCGGTGGACCTGACGGGGCGCCGAGGCGGGTGACGGAGGAGCTCGGACGCCGGGGTCGAGGTGGTTCAGACGCCGGGACCGATCCGGCGCTCCGGGCCGCCGTTCCCCGGCTCGACCGCCGCGAACACACCTTTTATTTCCTCGTCGTCAGAAGGATGATTCACACGTGTCGCGGACCGGAACCCGATCGGACCGCGGCGACCCCGACAAATGAGCTTCGACGTTCCCGACGACAGACGGTACTTGGAATCGCACGAGTGGGCGACGACCGGCGGCGACACCGTTCGGATCGGCGTCTCCGACTTCGCGCAGGACGAGCTCGGCGACGTAGTGTTCGTCGAGCTCCCCGAGGTCGGCGACGAGGTCTCCGCCGGCGAGTCGTTCGGCGTCGTCGAGTCGATCAAGGCGGTGTCGGACCTGTACGCGCCCGTCTCGGGCGAGGTCGTCGCGGTCAACGAAGCCCTGTTCGACCGCCCCGAACTCGTCAACGAGGACCCGTACGGCGAGGGGTGGATGCTCGAGGTCGACCCGGCCGAGGGCGGCGACGCCGATGGGACTCTCGACGCCGACGAGTACGACCAGCAGATCGCTTGACTGCGCCGACCCGGATCCGACGACGGACATTCGACACCGCACCCGATCATGACAACGCAACGTTTCGACCGACGAGCCGCGAACCGAGGAGCGAACGACGGCCGGGCGACGGCCCGGGGACGCGGGGGAGCGACCAGATGAGCCGGGCCAACGGCACCCCGTACGCACCGCACACGGACGAGGAGACCGCGGCGATGCTGGCGGCGATCGGCGTCGAGGACGAGGAGGCCCTGTTCGACATCCCCGACCCGGTCGCCTTCGACGGTGACTTCGGCATCGAGCCGCGGACGGAACGCGAGATCCGCGACGAGTGCGCGCGGATCTTCGCGCGCAACGACGACCTCACGGAGTTCCTCGGCCGGGGGCACTACGGTCACTACGTGCCGAGCGTCGTCGACCACCTCGCCGACCGCGCGGAGTTCCTCACGAGCTACACCCAGTACCAGCCGGAGGTGTCGCAGGGGTTCCTCCAGGCGCTCTTCGAGTACCAGTCGATGCTCGTCGAGCTGACCGGGCTCGACGTCGCGAACTGCTCGATGTACGACGCCGCGACCGCGCTCGGCGAGGCCGCGACGCTGGCGGACCGCGTCCGCTCGACATCGGGCGACGTGGTCCTCGTGCCCGAGCAGCTCCGCGAGGGGAAGCGGGCGGTACTGGAGAACTACTGCGACGGCGCCGACATGACCGTCGAGACGTACCCGATGGCGGACGGCACGGCCGACGTCGACGCGCTCGCGGACCGCACGGGCGACGACGTCGTAATGCTGTACGCCGAGAGCCCGACGGTGCGGGGCTGCCTCGAAGAGCGGCTCGCGGCGATCGGCGACCTCGCCGACGAGACCGACGCGCTGTTCGCGCTCGGCTCCGACGTCGTCGCGCTGTCGGTGCTCGAATCGCCCGCGTCGGTCGGCGCCGACGTGGTCGTCGGCGAGGCCGGTTCGCTCGGCCTGCCGACCAGCTACGGGATGGGGCTCGGCATCTTCGCCTGCCGCGACGACTTCCTTCGGCAGGTCCCCGGTCGGCTCGTCGGGGCGAGCGAGGACGCGAACGGCGACCGCGCGTACACGCTGACGCTCCAGACGCGCGAGCAGCACATCCGCAAGGAGCGCGCCACGTCGAACATCTGTACGAACCAGGCGTGGGTCGCGCTCCGGGCGGCGATCCACGCGGCGACGCTGGGGCCCGACGGCCTCGTCGACCTCGCGAACGACTGCGTCCGCGACGCCGAGGCGCTGGCGGCCCGGATCGAAGGCCTGTCGGGCGCGACCGCCCCCGTCCACGACCGTCACCACTTCCGCGAGTTCGTGGTCCACGTCGACCAGCCGGCCCCGGCGGTCGCCGAGGACCTGGAGGCCGAGGGGTTCGCGGTCCACGCGATCGACGACCACCTGCTTCAGGTGTGCGTCACTGACCTGAACGCGGAACGGACGGACGGGCTCGTCGCGGCCTTCGAGGAGGTGCTCTGATGATCCACGACCAAGCGAACTACGAGCGAGACGGCGAGGACGTCCGGGAGCCGCTGCTCTCGGAGAAGGGGCAAGCGACCGCCGACGTGCGCGAGGGCTCTCCGCTGCCGGACGACCTGACCCGCGAGGAGCTGACGCTGCCGAACCCCTCGGAGCCGGAGACGGCGCGCCACTACACCCGGCTCTCGCAGATGAACTGGGCCATCGACGCGGGGCCGTACCCGCTGGGGAGCTGTACGATGAAGTACAACCCCAAGTTCACCGAGGACGTGGCGGCCGACCCGAACGCCGCCGTCCACCCCGACCGCTCCGCGCGCTCCGCGCAGGGGAACCTCGAACTCCAGTACCGGCTCCAGGAGGCGCTCGCCGACATCGGGGGGATGGACGCCGTCACGCTCCAGCCGCCCGCGGGCGCGGCGGGCGAACTGACTGGGATCCTCGTCACGAAGGCGTATCACGAGCACCACGGCAACGACCGCTCGGAGGTCGTGATCCCGGCGTCGGCCCACGGGACGAACTTCGCGACAGCGGCGACCGCCGGCTACGACGTGGTCGAACTGCCCTCCGGCGAGGACGGGCGCGTCGACCTTGAGGCCTTGGAGGCGGCCGTCGGCGACGACACCGCCGCGCTGATGCTCACGAACCCGAACACGGTGGGCCTCTTCGAGCGCGACATCACCGAGATCGCGGAGATCGTCCACGACGCCGGCGGCTTGCTCTACTACGACGGCGCGAACCTCAACGCGCTGCTCGGCCGCGGCCGGCCCGGCGACATGGGGTTCGACGTGATGCACTACAACGTCCACAAGACGTTCGCGACGCCGCACGGCGGCGGCGGTCCCGGCGCCGGCCCGGTCGGCGTCGTCGACGAACTGGCGCCGTTCCTCCCGACGCCGCGGGTCCGCGAGGCCGAGACGGGGTCGGGGTACGAGCGCTTCGAGCCGGACCGCACGATCGGCCGGGTCCACGGCTTCGCCGGCAACTGGCTCGTGCTGATCAAGGCGTACGCGTACGTCGCCCGCCTGGGCGACGAGGGGCTCGCCGACGCGGCGGCGAAGGCCGTCCTCAACGCGAACTACCTCGCCGAGCGGATCGACCTCGACGTTCCCTTCGGCCCGTTCCACCACGAGTTCGCGGCGACCGCGGGCGACCGCGACGCGGCCGACGTGGCGAAGCGAATGCTCGATTTCGGCGTCCACCCGCCGACGACGAAGTGGCCGGAGATGGTCCCCGAGGCGATGCTAACCGAGCCGACGGAGATCGAGGGGCAGTCCTCGCTCGACGACCTCGCCGAGGCGTTCAACCTCGCGTACGCGGACACCGACGAGGCGCTCGACGCGGCGCCGAACCGGACCGCCGCCGCGCGGATCGACCAGGTCGGCGCCGCGCGGGACCCGCGGCTCTCGTGGCAGGCGCTCGACGGGGAATAGCACGCTCGCACACACGCGAACCGACCGGCCGACCCGCGGCCCGGTCGCGCCGAGCCCGTCGACGCAGAACTAGTCGGCGTCGAGCTTGTCGGCGTCGGGCTCGTCGGCCTCAAGCGAGGCCGCCCCGGGGGGCGCGCGCTTCGCCGTTGGCCAGCCCTCGGCGTCCGACGGCGAGTCGAACGGCCCCTCGCCGTCGACGAACCGGCGCATCACCCGTCCCTCGGCGCGGTGGAGCGTCTCGCTGCACGTCGACTTCGCGATCCCGTTCGCCTCGGCCAGCTCCGTGAGCGTACACCGCCGCGGGGTGTCGTAGTAGCCCCTCTCGACCGCCGCGAAGACGAGGTCGCGCTGCGCTTCGGTGAGCGTCCGATCCGGCTCGTCGCCCCCGGTCGCGGCGACGCCGACCGTCACCCCGTCGTCCGCGAGCCGACGCCCGAACGCTTCGATCCGGTCCCGATCGCCGACGACCGTCACCGTGGCGCGGCCGTCGGCGACCTCGACCGTCGACTCGATGGGGAGGCCGACCGCCCGCGCCGCGGGGAGGTAGACGGGGGCGCGGCCGACCACGCGGAGCGTGCGAACGTCGCCGCGGCGCTCGACCGCCGTCACGCGCGCGACGCGCTCGTGGCCCCGGACCATGTCCTCCACGCGGTCCCTGTCGGTGCCGGCGACGCGAACGGTCGCCGCGGTCTCCGGAGCGTCGCCGTCGACGGCGATCGTCTCCGCGATCCGGAGCGTCGCCGCGGGGACGCCCCGCGACGCGTCGGCGAGCCACGACCCGGCCGGGAGGTCCAACCGGAGCACCGTCCGACTCATCGCTTCCACCTCGCTCCACCCCACGGACCCGCCGTCCGGGCGGTCGCTGGTACACGCATCTCCCGTGGGAGTACCGTCCCGACTCCCCTCCGCCTACCGCTTCATACGTTTCGGACCTAAGTACCCCGGGCAGGGACGGGCGGACCGCGGGCCGCCTCGCTCGCCGAAACGTGACCGTCTCGGTCGCCGAAGCGAGGCCGCTTCGGTGGTCGGGCCGACACCGCCGCGACCGCAGCACCGAAGGCCCCGGCGCCCGAGCGCGCTGGCATGGAGACCACGGACGCGTTCGTCGGCCTGACATGCGTCGACTGCGGGGAGACGTTCGACGCGGAGGCGGCGACCCACCGGTGTCCCGACTGCGACGGCATCCTCGACCCGACGTACGACTACGACCGCGTCGGGCTCACGCCGGAGACGCTCGACGCCCGCCCCGACGGGTCGATGTGGCGGTACGACGAGCTCCTCCCGTTCCCCGCCGAGACCGCGGTGTCGCTCGGCGAGGGGGCCACCCCGCTCGTGGAGTGTCCCGGGCTGGCGGACGCGATGGGCGTGGGGCGGGTCTTGTTGAAAGACGAGGGCGCGAACCCGACGGGGACGTTCAAAGACCGGGGGCAGGCGGCCGCGATGACGGCGGCGCGCGAGCACGGCGCAAGCGAGGTCGCCCTGAACAGCGCGGGCAACGCGGGGCAGGCGGCAGCGGCGTACGCGGCCCGCGCAGACCTCGACGCGCACGTGTTCCTCCCCTCGCGGGCGGGGTTCACCCAGAAGGCGATGACCGAGGTCCACGGCGCGGACCTGACCGTTACCGACCCGGTGGACGGCAGCTCTCAGATCGGCGACGCCGGAGCAGCGTACGCCGAGGCGATGGCTGACAACCCGGAGTGGTACTCGACGAAGACGTTCGTCACGCCGTACCGCCACGAGGGAAAGAAGACGATGGCACTGGAGCTGCTGGCACAGCTCGACTGGGAAACCCCCGAAGCGGTCGTCTACCCGACCGGCGGCGGCGTCGGGCTGGTCGGGATGCACAAGGCCGCCCGGGAGGCGAGAGAGCTGGGGTGGACCGACGAACTGGTCCCGATGTACGCCGCGCAGGCCGCGGGCTGCGCCCCGGTCGTCCGCGCCTACGAGTCCGGGGCGGACCGCCACGAGCCGCTCGCGGACGACGAGGTCGACACTGCGTGCAACGGGATCGCGATCCCGGATCCGGGCGCGAGTCACCTGATCTTGGAGGCGGTCCGCAAGTCCGACGGCGGTGCGGTGGCAACGACCGACCGGGAGATCCTCGACGCCGCGGTCGACGTGGCTCGCACGGAGGGGCTCGAGGTGGGCGCGACCTGCGCGGCCGCCGTCTCGGGGGCGTTCGCGCTCGCGGAATCTGGCGAGTTCGGTCCCGACGACACCGTCGTCCTGCTGAACACCGGCGCTGGCAACAAGGACGTGGACGCGCTGCGCGCGCACCTCGGAGAGCGAGAGGCGGCGGCCGCCGAGCGCGACGGAGTCTGAACTCTCGGGCACCTGAGTTCCCAGTCGCCGGAGCGGCTACATCTCCCAGTAGTCGACCGCGTCGTCGATCTCGTGGTAGCCGGACAAGGAGCGCTCGTCGCGGCCGCCGGGCGGCGACCCGACGAAGACGCCGAACGTCTCCGAATCGGGGTACACCGTCACGTCCGGCTCGGTCATCGTCGACAGCGCGAGGTAGCGCACGGGGTCGTCGCCCTCGTTGACGACGCGGTGCGCGCCCGACTCGTCGGCGGCGAAGGCGACGTAGTCGCCGGCCGCGATCTTTTCCGTCTCTCCCCCGTGGCGGAGCGTGGCCTCGCCCGCGAGGACGTAGAGCGCCTCCTCGTTGGCGGTGTGGTAGTGGTACGGCCACGACGTCGCCCCGGCGGGGAGCTCGTAGAGGCTACAGCCGATCGCCTCGCAGTCGGCCGCTTCGGCCAGTTGCTTCCGGCGGAATCGGGTCCCGCCGCGGTCCGTCTCGCTCCAGTCGAGGTCGCCTTCGTTGACGCGTCCCATGACCCCGGCACTCCGCGGGAGCTGAAAACGGTTCGGGAGACCGCATTCCCGCTCGTCGACGACGGCAGCCCGAGGCCGAGATCGGCTACTGACCCGGGCCCGGGGTCGCCCGGCGAACCGGAACCACTACGGCCGGGCCCCGCCACCCCTCGCGCATGGAACTCGGGGTCATCGGACTCGGGCGGATGGGGCAGATCGTCGCGAACCGGTCGCTGTCGGCGGGCCACGACGTGGTCGCGTTCGACCTCTCGGCGGAGGCGACCGCGGAGGCGGCCGAGAACGGCGCGGAGCCCGCAGATTCGCTCGCGGACCTCTGCGACCGGCTGGACCGGTCCGGCGGCGACGAGGACGCCGGCAAGCGGATCTGGCTGATGGTGCCCGCGGGCGACGCGGTCGACGCCACGCTCGCGGACCTGGAACCGTACCTCGACGGCGACGACGTGGTCGTCGACGGCGGCAACTCCCACTTCGAGGCGTCCACGCGGCGCGCCGCGGATACCGACGCCGCATACCTCGACTGCGGCACCTCCGGCGGCCCCGCGAGCGCGGAGGCGGGCTTCTCGCTGATGGTCGGCGGTCCGGCGTGGGCCTACGAGGCGATGGTACCCGTGTTCAACGCGGTGGCGACCGGACCGGACGGCCACGACCGCATGGGCGAGTCCGGGTCGGGCCACTACGTGAAGATGGTCCACAACGGCGTCGAGTACGCCCTGATGCAGGCGTACGGCGAGGGGTTCGAGCTCCTCGCCGACGGGCGCTACGACCTCGACATGGAGTCGGTGGCGCGCACGTGGAACAACGGCGCGGTGATCCGGTCGTGGCTCTTGGAGCTCTGCGAGGAGGCGTTCCGCGAGGAGGGGTCGGAGCTCGGCGACGTGGCGGACCACGTCGCGGGCGGCTCGACGGGGACGTGGACCGTCGAGGAGGCGCTCGAACAGGAGGTCCCGGTGCCGATCATCTACCAGGCGCTCGCGGAGCGGTTCGACTCGCGCAACGAGGGCCGCTTCTCGCGACGGCTCGCGAACCGACTCCGGTACGGGTTCGGTCGCCACGAGGTCGCGCGGCGGTCGGACGAGGAGTGAGGGCGAGCACCCCGCGGACCGCTCGGTCACGGCGCGCTTGAGGACGCTGACTGAGAACCGGGCGCGTTCCGTCCCCGATTATCAGGGCCGGTCACGGCCGAGAAACACTTATGTATGGTCGTGGTAGGTATTGACACGCATAGAATGTTCGAGCGATTCTCGAGCGGCTACTACCTGGGGGAACTGTACGTGGAACCCCATGACGGCGAGCGCGCCGTCATCCGGCGGGCGGACCACGAACACGTCAACGAGCAGCTGTACGCGGACGGGGACGGCGTCGAGCGACTCGACGCCCCGCTCGTCATGAAAGTCGACGGCGGCCACATCCCGGTCGGCGGCGACGACGACGTACCGAGCGGCACGCTCGCCATTCCGCAGGGACTCGCCGACGAGACGCTCCCGGACCGGCGGAACGTGCTGTTGGCGGACGCGGACCGCGCCGAGACGCTCCTCCGCTGGGGGGGGTGGGAGCCGTTCGTGAACGCGTAGGACGCCGCCGCGTGTCTGAGGGAGTCGCGAACGGCGAAGGCCGCGGCGGTAGCGCCCGGAGACCGATAGGGGCGGGCCCGCGCGTCGAGTCGAACTGCGCGTGGGACCGACCGGCATAGCGACCGCGTAGGCGGGAAATGGTTCGATGTCGGGCCGCGGACGCCGCCGGAGCCGCCCGATCGGGCACTCGTGTTATTATGCCGGTCCGGCTCGTGTCGAACGTATGGCGCTCGCGCTCTCGGCCGAGCTGGTTGCGACCGTCGCGGTCGTCGTCGCGGTCGCGGGCGCCGTCAACGGGGTCGCGGGGTTCGGCTTCGCGGTCGTGGGGACGACGGTGCTCGCGTCGACGCTCGACCCGGCGGCCGCCGTCGCGTTCATGATCGTCCCGATGTTCGCGGTGAACGTCGCCCTCGTCGGAGAGCTCACGCGCGAGGAACTGCGGACCTGCGGGGCCCGGTTCGCACCGCTGCTCGTGGCCGCGCTCGTCGGCACCCTCGCGGGGATGGCGCTGCTCGATCGCCTCCCGGCGGCTCCCCTGCGCGTCCTGCTCGGCGTCGTCTCGCTCGGGTTCGTGGCGACCGCGCAGCGCGCGGTCGCGCTCCCGTCGCTGCCGACTTCGGCCGACCGCGAGCGCGCCGAAGGCCCGCTCGTCATGGGGGTCGTGGGCGTCGTCTCCGGCGTCCTGTTCGGCGCGACGAACGTCGGCGTCCAGCTGGTCGCGTTCGTCCGGAGCTTCGACCTCTCGCACGGGGTGTTCGTCGGCGTCGTGGCGCTGGTGTTCGTCGGGATCAACGGCCTTCGCGTCGGGGCCGCGGGCGCGCTCGGACTCTACCCGGACGCCGCGTTCGCGCTCGCGTCGGCCGCCGCCGCGGTCCCTGCGGTCGCCGGCGTCGCCGTCGGGACTCGCCTCCGAGACCGCGTGAGCGAGCGGCTCCGGCGCGGCCTCGTCCTCGGCCTCCTCACGGTCATCGGGCTCCGGCTGATACTCGGCGGCGCGGGCGTCGCCTGACCGGTGTCGCCGTCGCTCCGCCGGAGTCGCCGCCGGTCAGTCGACTGCGGCCTCGATGTCGCGGACGACGGACAGCACCGCCCGCCACTGCTCGACCGTCCCGGGCGGCTCGCGGTCGACGGTCCCGGTCCGGTCGGTGATCGACCGTCGGACCGCCTGCGGGTCGTCGATCCGGCGGAGCTCGAGGTCCGGCCCGCCGGCGACTTCGATCGTGACCGTGCCGTACCCGAACGCGGAACCGGTCACCGATTGACTGTACGCCGTGTTCTGTACCTGTGCCAGCCCGACGCGGCGGACCTTTCGGCCGAGCACGCCGCGTTTCGACCAGATCGCTCGAGTCGTGACCACGTAGTCGGTCCGTGTGACGCGGAGCAGTTCCCAGCCGGCGATGCCGACGCCCAGCGGGCTCGCCGCGGCGATGCGCGGGTCGACCGCGGCCGCCGCGAGGAGCGCGACGGCGACGGTCGCGACGCCGACGACGCCCCCGCCGAGCGCCGCCGGCAGCCGCGGGCGACCCGTCCACACGACGGTCTCGTCGTCGTGCCGAAACCACCAGTCGCCGGTCATCGGTCCTCGCGCGCCGTCTCCGACGCGGTCCGCTCGGCGCCGACGTCCTCGCCGGTCGCGGTCGGCGTCTCGGCGTCGCCGCCGGCACCGTCGTCGGTGACCGCGGAGCGGATCGCGCGAAGTTCGACGAGGATCTCGGCGAGCACGTCGTCGGCGTCGCCGTCGCCGTCGGCGCTGTCCCGCTTTCCGGCGTCGATCTCTCTGGCGATCAGCTCCTGGACCGACGCCGGGTCCGGAATGCTCCGGAACCGTAGCTCGACGCCGGAGCCGCCGGCGGTGCTGACCTCGACCGACCCGTACCCGAGCGACGAACCGATGGCCGACTGCGAGTAGGAGCTGTTCTGTACCTTCTCGAACCCGATCTGTTTCACGTCCCGGGAGAGGATGCCCCGCTTGCTGTAGAGCCCCTTGTTCGTGACGACGTAGTTCGTGTTCTTGTACTGGAGGTAGCTCGCGGCGACGATCGGGATCCCGACGAGGACGAGCGACAGGGGAACGCCGACGAGAAGCGCCGGGACGACGCTGTACCTGTGCGGCGTGCTCGCCCAGCGGATCTCCTCGTCGTCGTCGAGCGACAGCCAGTCGAGGTCGAGGTCGGCGGTGACGCCGTTGCCGGTCTTCGGTTCCCCCTGGAGGGACGGAGACAACATATCCCCCGAAGCGTCGGGAGACGCTAACACGGTGGCGGAGGCGCACCGATCGGGTCACGCGCGAAGCGGACGACGTGAACGCGGCGACGAACGGTCGCGCGGGAGACGGCGGCGGACGGTGGCGCGACGCGCGGACGGCCCGGAGAGCGGCGTCCGTCTCCGCCGCAGACGCACCTTTTACGTCGCGGCGGGTCGCGAATTCGGTATGATCGACAGGCTGCTCGGGCGCGCCGAGCTGAAGGAGCGCATCGAGGAGTTGGAGGAGGAGAAGCGTCACCTCGAACGCCGCGCCGAGGCCGAGGAGGAGCGGCGGTCCGACGCGGTCGCCGACCGGCAGCGCGCCGAGGAGCGCGTGAACGAGCTCGAACACCGGATCGAGTCGTTAGAGGAGCGGCTGGAGCGCGCCGAGGGGACGGAGGAGACGGTCGAGTTCCGCCGCGTGAGCGACCGCAGCGGCTCGCGGCTGACGGACGCGCTCGAGCGGTTCCGGGCCGTCGAGAGCGACGACCCGGAGGGGTTGCTCACGGCGTATGTGCCGGACGCAGACTCGGTCCCCGCGACCGTGTCGGACTGGCTCGGCGACCGGACGGCGCTCGTCCGGCGGGCCGCGCCCGCGGTCGTCCTCGCCGACGACACGGGCGCGGTGAGCGCCGCGCTGACGCCGCCGGTCGAACCCGAACCGTTCGACCGGTGGAGCGACCGGTTCCGGCTCGACGACGCGTGGTTCCGCCCGACCGGCCGGTTCGCGTTCGCCGTGGTCCGCTCGGACACCTTCGCGGTCGGCACCTACGAGGGCGACGACCGGGTCGCCTTCGAGGGGTTCACCACCGACGTGAAGGAGGCACACTCGAAGGGCGGCTTCTCGCAGGGGCGATTCGAGCGCCGCCGGGAGGGGCAGATCGACGACCACCTCGACCGGGCCGACGAGGCGCTCGCCGCGGTCGCCGCGGGAGAGGACCTCGACCGCGTGATCGTCGTCGGCGAGCGCAGCGTGCTGGGCCGGGTTCGGGACCGCGCCGACGTCACCGACGTGTCGGACGCAACCGGCAAGCCGAAGGGAGCGCTCGACGACGCGTTCCGCGACTTCTGGCGGGTGCGGATTCGTGCGATCTGAACCGGGGACGCCCGTCCGGCGTCAGAACGGGCTCTCAGGCCCCTCGTCGGGATCGCTGGCGGCCGGCTCGTCCGACGCGGGCAGGTCGCCGATTTCCCGCTCCCACGCCTCGATGCCGCCGCGGAGGCTGTCGACGCGCGCGTCCTGCGTCCCCTCGTAGCTGCCGATGAGCTGGGCCGCCTGCTGGCTGGCGACGCCGTGGGGGCAGACGGTGACGATGCGGTCGCTGCCCTCGAGCTCCGCGATCCGGTTCGTCAGCTCCGGGAACGGGATGCACTCGCTGTCGGGGAGGTGCCCTCGGTCGAACGCGCGCCGGTCGCGGATGTCGACGATGCGGAGCGACTCGTCGGGAGAGCTGTCGCCGCGCTCGTCGAGCAGGGCTGACAGCTCTTCGGGGTCGATTTCGCCGTCCATCAGTGGAGCGGGGCGAGGGTGGCCGTGAGCACGGCTCGGTCGTCGGTGTCGTTGCGGGCGCCGTGGACCGCGCCCCGGGCGTTCTCCACCACTGCCGGGGCCGCGAGCGCCTCTTCCTCGCCGTCGCGGATCACCGTCGGTTCCCCCTCCAGCACGTGGAACACGTTCGTGGCGTCCGCGTGCTCGTGGGGGTCGACGGTCGCGTCCGGGCCGAGGACGAACGCCTTCACGAGCGCGTCGTCGGTGACGACGACCTCTGCCGTCTCGACCTCGCCGGGAGCCGGGTCGAGATCGGCGACCGCCGCCGCGTAGCTGTCGAGCGTCATACCCGCACCTCGCGCGGGACGGGGAAAAATCGCGCGCTCGGGGCGGCTCAGTACGTCGGCGACTCCTCGGGCTCGCCGTCACGCGCGTTCGCGACGCGGCCGAGGGTGAAGAGGAGGTCGGAGAGGCGGTTGAGGTAGGTGACGACCGCCTCGTTGATCGGCTCCGAGCGCGCCAGGTCGACGACGCGCCGCTCCGCGCGCCGGACGACGGCGCGCGCGTGGTGGAGCGCCGCCCCCGCCTCGCCGCCGCCCGGGAGAATGAACGACCGCAGGGGCTCCAGCTCCTCGTCGAACGCGTCGATGCGCTCCTCCAGCAGGTCGGCATGGTCGGGCTCCACCTGCGGGTCGTCCGGGTCGGGGTCGGGGTTCGCGAGGTCGGCCTGAACGACGTGAAGATGGTTCTGTATCGTCTCCAGCAGCTCGTCAATGTCCTCGTGGCCCGTCGGGCGGACCGTTCCGAGCAGCGCGTTCGCCTCGTCGACCGAGCCGTACGCCTCGATGCGGTGGCTGGACTTCGACACCCGGCTCATGTCCCGGAGGTCGGTCTCCCCCTCGTCGCCGCGACCGGTGTAGATGCTCATGCGAGGGTCCTCTCGACGTAGTCGACGATGTTCGCGCTCTCGGCCATCGTCACGCCGCGACCCTCGTCGACGAGGACGGGGACGCCGCGCTGGCCGCTCACTCGCTTCACCTCGTTCCGGTCGGAGTGGAGCGCTTCCACCCACTCCGTCTCGTACTCGACGCCCGCGTCGTCCAGGGCGTCGGCCGCCTTCTCGCACCACGGACACCCGTCGAGGGCGTACAGTCGAACGCTCATACCGATCGATCGGTCCGCGCGGTCAAGAAGGTGTGCGTCCGACCGCGACGGTGGGGGAGGCCTCGTATCGCAGCCCCGGGCCGCGGGCCGCCCCCTCAGCGATCTCGGTACGACGCCATCGCCTTCCGGTGTGCCTCCGGGATCGGCGTCGGCTCGCCCGTCTCCGGGTCCACGGCGACGAGCGTCGCCTCGGCTTCCGCCGCGACGGCGTCGCCGATCCGGATCTCGTGCGTCATCGTCGCGCTCGACCGGCCGAGATCCGCTATCTCGACGCTCACCGCGACCGCGTCGTCGTCGAGTTCGACCGGTTGCCGGAAGTCGATCGACAGCGACGCCAGCACGGTCGACGCCCCCGAGATGTCGAGGTCGAGGACATCGCGGAAGAAGCGCGTCCGCGCCTGTTCGATGTACGTCGCGTAGACGGCGTTGTTGACGTGGCCCATCGCGTCGATGTCGCGGAACCGAACGTCGATGTCCGCGGTGTAGGTCGCCATATCCGACCCACTGGCGGGGATCGTATGTAGGCGTCGGGATCGGCGTCGACCGCGGCGGCGCCGGGCGCCCCACCAACGTATAAAACCGACACGCGCGTACCGGCGAGACATGGACAACGGCGCGATAGACGACGTCGACAGGGTGATCCTGTACGCGCTCCAGGCGGACGCGCGGAACACGTCGTCCGGGGACATCGCGGAGCGGGCCGGCACCTCGGACAGCACCGTCCGCAAGCGCATCCAGCGGTTGGAGTCCGAGGGCGTGATCAAGGGGTACAGCGCCAGCGTCGACTACCAGCGGTCGGGGTATCCGCTCCGGATGCTGCTCTACTGTACCGCGTCGATACCGGAGCGCGGCGAACTCATCCCCGACATCCTCGCGATCGACGGAGTCGTGTCGGTCCAGGAGCTCGTCACCGGCGAGCAGAACCTCCTCGTCACCGTCGTCGGCGAGTCGGACAGCGACATCACGCCCGTGGCGCAGGCGCTCCTCGACATGGGCGTCACCGTCGCCGACGAGGTCCTCGTGCGGACCCACGAGACGACCCCGTTCGGGCGGTTCGACGCCGGGCGGGACGGGGCGGAGGACTAACCGACGACGCGCTCGACGTCGAGCCCGGTCGCCCGCCGGACGACCGCACGGACCGGGTCCTCCGAGCCGGACAGGTTGTCGGAGTCGCCGTCGAGGACGAGGAGGGCCGCCCGCCGCCCGGGCTCGATCGCCCCGCAGTCGAGGTCGGCGATTTCGGCGCCCGCGGCGGTCGCCATTCGCAACACCTCCCGGTCGGTCACGTCGAACCGCTTCGCCGCCGTCGCCATCTCGCGGAACATTGACGGCTGGTTCAGCATGGCGTTGTCGGTGCCGAGCGCGACGGTGGTGTGGTCGAGCAGCTCCCGTATCGGCGGCGTCCCGACATCGAGGACCGCGTTCGCGCGCGGACAGACGGCGATCGGGACCGACTGGTCCGCGACGCGCTCCAAGTGGTCCGGCTCGGCGTGGACCATGTGAACGAGCAGGTCCGGGTCGTAGTCGAGCGCCGGGTGGATGTCGGTCGCGTCCGGCTCGCCCGCGTGGATCGCGAAGGGGGCGCCGCGCTCCTCGCAGGCGGCGCGCTCCGCGGCGAACTCGTCGTCGTTCGCGCCGGAGGCCCCGTAGCCGTCGGCGACGTCGAGGACCGACGGGTCGCCGCTCCCGAAGATGAACGGGTCGACGCCCGTCTCCGCCGCCGCCTCGCGGAGCGCCCGCGCGCCGGCGGGCCCCGACTCGCGGAAGTCGAGCGCGGAGACCGTGCCGGTCCGACGCATGAACCGGAGCGTCCGCCGCATCGCCGACACCAGTTCGTCGCGGTCGGCGGCCGCCAGCCGCCGGTGCTTCAGGCTGTCCGGCGGCGCGACCGCCTCGTCGAGCGACAGGCCGACCGCGGCCTCCTTCGCGACGGAGTCTCCGAGGTGGGTGTGCGCGTTGACGAACGCCGGCAGCACGATGTCCGTCGAGTCGGTGTCCGTCTCCTCGACGGCGTCGATCCGCCCGTCTTCGACGACGACGCGTCCGCGGACGGGCTCGAACGACTCCCCGACCAGGACGGTCCCTGCGAGTTCTCGCATACCGGTCCTCCGGACTCCGAGCCGATATGGTTTCCTGAGTCGCGACGCCGAACGGGCTCACTTGCGACCGCGGACTCGCTAGGCCCTCCCCCACGAGAGGATAATCATAATGTTCTATAATGCCGTTCTTGCGAACGAATTGTGAATACAAACAGTTTTAATAGACGTTATGTTCTCAAAGTGGGTAGACAACGACCGGGTTGCGACTCGACCCGACGGCGGGTCGAGACCGGTCGCGTGGTCGCTCGAACGATGTCAGGACCCACCTCGAAGACGACGGTCGGAGCGCTCCGGAAGACGACGGACTCGTCGTTCGTCTCCGCTGTACTGACGTGGCTCGCGTGGTCGCTGTTCGCCGCGAGCGTCGCCGTCCTCGTTGCCCGACTCCGACTCGGCGCCTCGTGGGAGGTGCCCGGCGCGGTTGCCGTCGACGGACTGACCGTCCTGCTGTGGACCGTCGTCACGTTCTTCAGCGGGATCGTCCACAGCTACTCCCGGCGCTACATGGCCGGGAGCGCCCACGAGACCGACTTCTTCCTCGGGATCTTCTCGTTCACGCTCGCCGTGATGGCGCTCGTCGCGGCCGACCACCTCACGCTGTTCTGGCTGTGCTGGCTGGCGATGGGGCTCTTGATGGCCCGGCTCATCGGGACCGTCGACGGCTGGCCGCAGGCCCGCGCGGCCGCGAGCGTCGCCCGGCGGCACTTCCTCGCGAGCAGCGCGCTCCTCGGCGTCGCCCTAGCGACGCTGTGGCGGGCGACCGAGGCGACGACGATCTCGGGTATCGCCGCGAGCGCGGACGGGCTCGGCGGCCCCGCGCTGCTCGTCGCCGGGGGCGCGCTCGTCCTCGCGGCGATGATCCAGTCCGCCCTCGTCCCGTTCCACGGGTGGCTGCTCTCCTCGATGACCGCTCCCACGCCCGCGTCGGCGCTGATGCACGCCGGCTTCGTCAACGCCGGCGGCATCCTCCTGACCCGCTTCGCGCCCGTCGTGACGGCCGAGACCGGGCTCATGCTCGCCCTCGTGGTCGCGGGCGCCGCGAGCGCCCTCGGCGGGAAGCTGCTCAAGACCGTCCGGTCGGACGTCAAGGGCGAACTAGGCTGCTCGACCGTCGGGCAGATGGGCTTTATGATCGTCCAGGCCGGGCTCGGCTTCTTCGCCGCCGCCGTGACGCACCTCGTGTTACACGGGTTCTACAAGGCGTACCACTTCCTGAGCGCGGGCGACGAGGTCGAGCGCACGGCCCCGACGGAGACCGAGTCGGAACTCGGGGGAACGGGCGTCGCGGGTGCGGCCGTCGTGTTGCTGACCGGGCTCGCCGGCGGCGCGACGTTCGCGGTTCTGACGGGGAAGGGAACGAGCCTCGACAGCGGGCTGCTGCTCGCCGGGTTCGTCACGCTCACGACGCTCCACGCGGCCCGGAGCGCCGTCCGGCAGACCGGTCTGTCGACGGCGGCCCGCTACGGCGCCGTCCCGCTGGTGGCGCTCCCGGCCATCGCCGTGTACGCGCTCGCGTACGAGGCCGTCTCGGGGCTGCTCGCCGGGCTCCCCGTCGTCTCGGCGCCGACCGAACTGACAGCGCTCCACGCGCTCGTCGGCGTCGCCTTCCTCGCGGCGTACGTCGCGATCGAGACCGGCGTCTACGAACGGAGCGAGCGACTCTACGTCGCCCTGCTGAACGCGGGGCAGCCCGCCCCGGAAACCGTCCTGACCGCCACGGAGGAATACGATGAACGCTGAATCCACCACCGAAGACGACGCAGACGCCATCGGAGACGCTATCGAGACGGCCGCGACCGCCGTCGGGTCGGTCTGGCCGGTCCACTCGTTCGTGACCGCGAACCCCCTCGCCGGCTTCGAGGACCGGCCGTTCGACGAGGCCGTGAGCCGGGCGGCGGACCTTCTCGGCGGCCGCGGCTACCCGCGTGCGGCGACGTTCCGGACGGCCCTCGACGAGGGGCGGATCGACGCCGACCTGCTCGACGAGACCCTGACCGACCGCGGCTACGAGGCCGGTCCCGAAGCCCTGCTGGACCGGCTGGAATCCGCCGAGGGGACGGACGAACCGAGCGACGCCGGCGCCGCGACGCGCCCGGATTCCGACGCCGAGCGCGTCGACCGCGTGCTGACGAAGTGGCTGTCGGCCTTCCTCGACGAGGGGCGTGCCGAGTGGTCGATGCCGAACCGCAAGGCGGGGTTCTACGACGCGTTCCGGTCGGTCGCCCAGCACGACGACGAGATCCCCGATCGGGGGCTCGCAGCCGACCTCCCGGCGTCGCCGACGGCGGCCGTCGAGTCCGCGCTGGAGCCGTATCCCGACGACCGGTGGCAATCGATCTTCGAGGCGCAGTTCGCCGCGCTCCCCGGGTGGACCGGGCTGCTCAAGCGCCGCGCCGACGACGGCGGCGCGTGGCAGTCCGCGTACCCGATCACGCTGACCGGGTACCTCGCGGCCCGGCTCGCGCTGGCGGACGCCTTCGGTGTCGACCTCGCCCCGCCGGCCGAGTCCGACGGCCCGGTCGTCGACGCGGAGGACGAGATCGCGGCAGCGTTCCTGAGCGCGTGGGAGGCGACGTACCGCGACGCGCTCGTCGAGCGGGTCGCGGCCCAGAGCGAGGCCCGCCACGGCGAGCGCGGGGCCCGCGTTGACGGCGGCGCGTCCGGACGCCCGGACGCCCAGCTGGTCTTCTGTATCGACACGCGCTCGGAGGTGATCCGTCGGCACGTCGAGGCGACAGGGGACTACGAGACGCACGGCTACGCCGGCTTCTTCGGCGTCCCGATGGAGTACCAGGGGTACGACGACGACGTGTCGATCGACGCCTGTCCCCCGATCCTCGACCCGCAGCACCGCGTCGCCGAGGTCCCGACGGACGACGGCGCGCGGGCGAGCCGCGACCGCTGGGCGCGCGCTCGCGAGGCCGCGGGCGAGGCGATCGAGACGCTCCGCTCGAACCCCGCGACCGCCTTCAGCTTCGTTGAGGGCGCCGGCAGCGGCTACGGGCTCGCGCTCGCGGCGCGCACGCTCCTTCCTGCCCGGGTGTACGACCTGCTCTCGACGACCGACGACGCGGTTCCGGGCGATCACGAGTTCTGCGAACCGGGCGTCCACCGGCGGGACGGCGCTCCCGGAGCGCTTCCGACTGGTCTGACTCGCGACGAGAAGGTCGAGTACGCCGCGACCGCGTTCGAGCTGATGGGGTGGGAGGAGTTCGGTCGCCTCGTCGTCTTCACGGGCCACGCGGCCGAGACGGCGAACAACCCCCACGACTCCAGCCTGGACTGCGGTGCCTGCGCCGGCAACCCCGGCGGCCCGAGCGCCCGCGTCCTCGCGGCGATCTGTAACGACCCCGAAGTGAAGACGGGACTGCGCGAGCGCGGCCACGACGTGCCCGACGACACCGTCTTCCTCGCCGCCGAACACAACACGACGACCGACGAGATCGAGCTGTACGACGGGGACGTACCGGACTCGCACGCGGCGGACCTCGAACGGCTGCGCGCGGACCTCGACGCCGCCCGCGAGGCGGCAGCCGCCGAGCGGGTCGGACCGGCGGGCGAGGCCGACTCGGCCGGACCCGGGGGCGCGGCGGGCGTGCGCGAGGCGGAACGGCGGGCCGCAGACTGGGCCGAGACGCGCCCCGAGTGGGGGTTGGCCGGAAACGCCGGCTTCGTCGTCGGGCCCCGGCCGCTGACGAGCGACCTCGACCTCGACGGGCGCGCCTTCCTCCACTCGTACGACTGGGCGACCGACCCCGACGGAACGGCGTTGGAGGCGATACTGACGGGCCCGATGGTCGTCACCCAGTGGATCAACGCGCAGTACTACTTCTCGACGGTCGACAACGCCGCGTACGGCAGCGGGTCGAAGGTGACCCACAACCCGGTCGGCAACGTCGGCGTCTATCAGGGCAACGGCGGGGACCTGATGACCGGCCTTCCGCTCCAGTCGCTCATGGCCGACGCCGACACGGCGTACCACCAGCCGCTGCGGCTCTCGACGGTCCTCCACGCGCCCGTCGACCGCGTCACCGATATCCTCGCCGACAACGAGGCGGTGGCCGGACTGCTGGACAACGACTGGCTCTCGCTGACGGTCGTCGACCCGACGCGGGACCACCGCGCGTTCCGCTACGAAGAGGACTTAGAATGGACACCGGCGCCCGCGGCAGCCGAAGCGCGCCCCGGAACGGCGACGACGCCGGCCGTCGCCGACGACTGAGATCGGTTCGCCACGGAACCCGGCGAGCGGAGCAAGCGCGGCCGCCCACGCGACGGCGCCGAGAGCCACGCCTGTTTCGTCTCGATCCGGAAGGACACAGCACAGGGAGAGCGTCCCGCTCGGCGACGCGTTCTCAGCGGGCGGGCGACGGTACGTGGTGGGCGTCCCCAGACCGAGTGATCTCGGTCAGTACAGCAGTTCGTCGTCGTTCTCGATCATGTACAACGACCGGGCGGCGATGTTGACCGCGTGGTCGCCGACCCGTTCGAGGTCGCGGATCGTGAGGAGCAGCCGCGAGACGTTCTGCATGGTACCCTCCACGTCCTCGTCTTCGCGGAGCTCGTCGCGCTCGATGAGGTCGCGGACGACGAGGTCGCTCGCGGCCTCGCAGGCGGCGTCGACTTCGTCGTCCGACTCGGCGACGGCGTAGCAGCGCTCTGCGTCCGACTCCGCGTACGCGTCCATCGCCTCGTCCAGCATCGCCAGCGTGTCGTCGCCGATGCGCTGGACGTCGACGTCGGGGAACACCTCGCGGTCGGCCCGTTTGGCGTACTCGCCGAGGTTCGTCGCCAGGTCTGCGATCCGTTCGAGGTCGGTGATGATCTTGAACGAGGCCGCGATGAACCGCAGGTCCCCGGCCACCGGCTGCTGGAGCGCGATGAGGTCCGTACACTGTCCCTCCAGTTCGAGGTAGAGGTCGTTGATCTCGGCGTCGCCGGCGATCACCTCTTCGCCCAACTCCTCGTCCTGCTGTTCGAGCGCGTCGAGCCCCATCCGCAGGCGCTCGGCGACGACCTCGCTCATGTAGAGGACGTCGTCGCGGAGGTCTTCGAGCTTCGTCTGGTACTGTTCGCGTGGCATCTTGGCAGATCCGCCACGCCCGACGCACAAAAACACGTCGGCGGCCGGTTCCCGAACGCGGCAGCCGGGCGGTCGACGAATGACCGAGCGGAGCGACGAGGGAGCGGCCGCGACGACACCGACGCGTCGGCAGCGGTCACGACCCCGCGTGACTCGGCCGGTACCGGACGGGTTCGGCCGGTGACGGACTGGTTCGACCGGTAGCGGAGCCTCGGTCGAAGCGTTCAAACCCCGCGGCGACGACGGCTCGGATATGCAGAGCTTGGAAGACTTCGTCGTCGACGAGAACGAGGAGGCGCTCGCGCCCGCGGTGGTGCTCGCGACGATCGCGCTCCTCGCGGTGTTCGTCGTCGGAATCCTGGTCTCCGCGGTCGGGCTCGTCGCCTGACCCGTCCCGGCTGTTCGGGCAGGAAGACTCCGTCAGAAGCCCCCCCGCGCCACGGCGTTTTTTGTGCCCGCGGCCGGGCGGGACGGTATGGACCGCCGGATACTCGCCGACCTCTTCGGCCGCAACGACGACCACGTCGCCGCTCTCCCTCCCGACGTTTTCGACAGCCACCGCGACGGCCAGCGCCCCGGCGTGGTCTCCGTCTGCTGTTCCGACTCGCGCGTGTCACAGGAGGGGATGTTCGCCGTCGACGAGCCGGGGTTCCTCTTCACCTCCGGCGCCATCGGCAACAGCGTGAGCGCGCTCGTTGACGGCGAGCGCGTCCTCGACGGGAGCGTGGCGTACCCGCTCCGGCACACCCACACCGAGGTCCTCGCCGTGGTCGGCCACACCGGGTGCGGCGCGGTCGGCGCCGCGCTCGCGGCGGCGCGCACCGGCGAGTTCCCGGCCGAACCGGGCGTCCGCGCCGCCGTCGAGGCGCTGCTGCCGATCGTCGAGGCCGGGCTCGACGACCCGGCCGTCGTCGGCGAGGGTGACGGCGAGGCGGTCGACGGCACGACCGACGAGGACGCCGAGAGCGATGCCGGTGTCTCGGTCCGCGACCGGCTCGTCGAGTACAACGTTCACGAGCAGGTCGCGTTCGCCCGCGGCAGCGACGAGGCGGCCGACGCGACCGTGTACGGCTTCGTGTACGATCTCCACGGCGTCTACGGCGACCGTGACGGCGTCGCCTACCTCGTCAACGCCGACGGCGAGCGCGACCCGGCGGCGCTGCGCGACCTCGTCGGCGCGTCGCACGACGACCACGTGGCGACGCTCCTGTAGCGCGAGGGGCTCCAAGCCGCCGAGATCGGGAGGCACCGGGACGCCAAGGGCGAGGGGATCGCATCCGACAACCGTTTCACGGCGACGCCCGAAGGGGGTTCAAATGGACCGACGCGTCCTGTTCGCGACGCTGATCCTGCTGGCCGGCGGCGCGACCGGGGTGGGCGTGGCGCTGTTCGCGTTCGTCGGCGTCGACGACGCCACCACCGAGACGACAATCGTCTGGGAGTCCGGGCCGGCGCCCGGCGACGACGGCAGCGGCGCGGCGGTCGCGACCGTCGACGGCGAGCCGCTCCTCTTCCGCCCCGCGGCCGAGGACGGGTCGCGGGTCGTCCGCGCGACAGCCGTCGGGACCAACGAGACGCCTTGGTCGGTCCCGGTCTCCGGCCCGGACGCGGAGCGCGGCGGCGGGGACGCCGGCGACACGAACGGCTCCGACGGCAACGGCCCGGTCGGCGTCAGCGGGCTCACCGCGGGCACCCTCGCCGGCGACCCGGTCGTCGCGCTCACGACGGCGCCGGGGGAGCTCGTCGTCCTCGACGCCGCCGACGGGACGGAGCGGTTCGCGGTCGACCTCGGCGGTCCGAGCGGGGTCCGCCCCGCGATCGGCGACCTCACCGGCGACGGAAGTCGGGAGGTGGCCGCGGTCACGACCGACGGGGGCGTTCGCGTCGTCGACGCCGCGGGCGACTCGGTCGCCGAGGCCTCGCTGGTGGGCGAGATCAGCCGCCGACCGCTCATCGTCGAACCGGACGCTGAGGCCGACGAGCGGGGCGGACTCGCGGTGCTGACGACCGCGGGCGCCCCCGCGACGGTCCACATGCTCGACGCGAGCGGCGGGACGCGATGGACGACCGAGCCGACCGTGAATCCGCTGAGCTGGAACGCAGCGGACAGCCGGGACGGGCCAGTGCTCGCGCTCGGCGGCGCCAACGGGAACATCGAGACGCTGGAGACGAGCGACGGCTCGGACCGGTACGAGGTCGGCCTTCAGGATCTCCCGGTCGCGATCGGCGATGCGGACCCCGGACGGGTGTACGTCGGCGGCTCCGGGAGCGTCTGGGCCGTCGACCTCCTCGACGGCGAGGTCGTCTGGAAACAGCAGTACGGTGCCTCGACCCGGATCAACGAGCCGCGCATGGGCGACGTCGACGGCAACGGCGAACTCGCGCCCGTGGTGGTCAACCGCGACGGCGAGGCCCTCGCGATGACCCAACAGGGCGAGGTGACCGCCCGGGGCGGTCCCGCCGAGGTCGTCGCGTACGGCGGTCCCCTGTTCGCCGACGTCACCGGCGACGGCGGTGACGAGGTGATCGTCGTCGCGGACGACGGGACCGCGATCGCGGTCGACACGTGATTCCGGGAGCGGCGCTCGGCGACAGTTTATGCCGGCAAGGCAGAGCAAAACCAACCGACTGCGCCGCGCTCAGCGCGAATATTCACCGGAAACGCGGTGTGTCGCGTGAGCGGTAGCTCTGTGCGGGATCGGACAGCGGAGAAACGGTAGACGCTCCGCGAGCAGCCGCGTCAGTGAGATTCGTCCTCGTACACCCACGCGGCGGTGTCGAGGTCGTAGTCGACGAGCTCCTCGTCGTCGAAGAACAGGTCGATCTCGCGCTCGTTCGCGCCCTCGCCCTCGTGGTCCGACGCGTGGATCACGTTGTGGCCGAGGTCTAAGCCGAAGTCGCCGCGGATCGTGCCCGGGGCGGACTCGGCGGGGTCGGTCTCGCCGACCATCGCGCGGACCTGCCGGGTCGCGTCCGCGCCCTCCCACACCATCGCGAAGACGGGGCCGGAGGTAATGAACTCGACGAGGCCGTCGAAGAACGGCTTGTCCTCGTGTTCACCGTAATGGTTCTTCGCGAGATCCTCGTCGAGCTGGACGAACTTCCCGGCGACGAGCTTGAGCCCGCGCTCCTCGAAGCGGGAGACGATCTCGCCGATGAGACCGCGCTGGACGCCGTCGGGCTTCACCATCACGAAGGTGCGCTCGTCGTGGTGGCTCACTGCTCGTCGCCTCCGGCCCGGTGACCCTCCTCGGTCCACTCGACGTCGCGCGCCTCGCGGCCGAGGAAGTAGTTCTTCTCCGCCTTCGAGTCGACGAAGTGGAGGATCTGTCCGTCCTTCTTCACGTACATCGTGCCCGTGCCGGGCTCGATCTCCTCACCGCTGTAATCGCAGGTGCGTGTCTCGACCATTGGTTATCGGCCTCCGATGGAGTCGGCGTCGCGCTGGGTCTCCCGCAGCTGGAGCACGTCGCCCAGACGGACGGGACCCAGGACGTTCCGGGTGATGATCCGGCCCTGGTTCGATCCCTCTTGGATGCGGCACTTGACCTGCATGGCCTCGCCGTGCATCCCGGTCTTGCCGACGACCTCGATGACCTCCGCGGTCGTCGAGTCGCCGGTGCCCTCTTCTGCGCTCATGGGAGGTTATCGGAGCTCCGCGACCTTCTCGCCGATGTCCTCGACGTCGTCGTCGGCGTCGCCGGCGTCGACGACGGCGGCGGCGGCCGAGCCGACCTCGAGGCCGGCGGCCTGCCCGACCTCGTCCTGCGTGTCGACGAAGGCGACGGGGATCCCCTTCTCCTCGGCGAGCTCGGGGAGGTGCATCACAATCTCCTCGGGGGAGACGTCCTCGGCGACGATGACGAGGTCGGCGTTGCCGCGCTCGACGGCCTTGGTGGTCTCGTTGGTTCCTTTCTTCACGGTACCGGTGTCTCGGGCGACCTCGAGCGCTTCGAGGGATCGCTCCGCGAGGTCCGCCGGGGTGTCGTAGTCTACGTAAACGGGCATATGTTGTTCACCTATCCTCCGTGCGGGCTCGCGTGCCCGTCCCGTGGTCGGTCCCTAACGGAACGGCACATCATCAACCCCACAGAGGCTGTGCCCCGTGGTAGTCAGGACATCCATAAAAGCGCTTTCAATGTCTCGCGCGTGTGCGAGCGGGAGTCACGGGGCGAGATCGCGGGCAGGACCGGCCGTACCGCGGTCGCCGTCGCACCGCCTGCGGCGGACCCGGCGACACTCCGCGCTTTTTATGCGTCGCTCGCCCCTCAGTCGACTCGACGAATGGTCCGCCTCGTTCACTACTCCGACATCGAGAACGTCTTCGACGCCCCCGAGCGAGCGGCGCGCCTCGCCGGCCGGATCCGAGCGCTCTCGGGCCCCGACGCCGCGGTCGTCGGCACCGGCGACACGACCGCGCCGGGCGTCCTCTCGCTGGTCGCGACGGGCAGGCAGGTCCTCGACTTCTACGAGGTGACTGACACCGCCCTCGACACGTTCGGCAACCACGAGTTCGACTACGGTCCCGACCCGCTCCGCGGCCTCGTCGCCGACTCGCCCGCGACGTTCGTCTCCGCGAACGTCCGCGGCGAGGCCGGCGAGCCGTTCGGCCGCGACGAGGGCGTCGTCCCGTGGGCAACCCGCGAGGTCGACGGCGAGACGGTCGGGTTCGTCGGCGTCACCGACCCCGCGACGGACTCGCTTAACCCCATGGCCGCCGACCTCTCGTTCGACGACCCCGTCTCGGCCGCGCGCGACGCGCTGGCCGAGATGCGCGCCGCGGTCGCCGAGCGCGAGAGAGGCGGGGGCGGCGACGAGGGCCTCAATCACGTTGTCGTCCTCTCGCACCTCGGCGCGGGCGACGACGACCTCGCCCGCGAGCTCGACGTCGACGCGATCGCCGGCGGCCACGTCCACAGCCGTCGGAACGAGGTCGTCGACGATACCCTGCTCGTCCGACCCGGTGTCAACGGCGAGGCGGTGGCCGAGATCGACCTCGATTCCGAGCCGCCGACCGCGACGCTCCACGAGCCCGACGGGGCCGACCCCGCGCCGGGGCTCGCCGACGCGCTCGCCGAGCGGATGGCCGCGGCCGACCTCGACGAGACCGTCGACACCGTCGACCGACCGATAGAGCGGTCCGGCGACGTGGTCCACGGCGGGGAGTGCCGCGTCGGCAACTTCGTCGCGGACGCGTTCCGGTGGGTCCACGACGCCGACGTGGGGCTGTCGAACGCGGGCGGGCTCCGCCAGGGCGACCCGTGGACGGGCGACGTGACGAAGGCCGACCTGATCAGCCTGATCCCGTTCGAGGAGCCGGTGGCGCTCGCGTCGGTCACCGGCGCGGAGCTCAGCGACGTGTTCCGCGAGATGGCCGCCCCCGACGTGGACTTCGGCGAGGACGACTGGTGGCACGGCCACATCTCGAACGCCCGCGTCGTCTGGGACGACGACGCCGAACTGGTCTTAGAAGCCACCGTCGGGGGCGAGCCCATCGACCCGGACGCGCGCTACACGGTCGCCGTCTCGGAGTACCTGCTCCACTCCGAACACGAGTACCCGACGCTCGGCCAGCGTCATCGGGTCGACGAGGCGGACATCCAGTACGAGGTGTTGGCCGCTTACGCCCGCGAACACGGGATCGCCCCCGAGATTGAGGGACGGATCGAGATCCGGAACCGGGCCCCCGCGGCAGACGACGACTGAACGAGCGGCGACGGGCGGGCGGTCGGGATGCGAGTGTCGGATCGCGTCTCGAAGCGGCGAGTCCGGCGTCACGGCCCCGGTAGGTTCGATCGGGTCACCGAGAGAGAGTTTAACACTGTTTGTTTCGTGTGTACATATAGCACATGGACGCGCTTGACGAGGTGCTCGGGAAGTACGCGACGAGCCAGAAGCTGATGGATCACATCAGGTACACCGCCGAGTCGCTGAGCATGGAATTCGACGGCTGGGGCGAACAGTACGTGAGCGGTCCCAGTCTCTACGTCCTCATCGTCGCCGAGGTGAACTTCGCCGACTACACCGACCCCCTCGGCGACAACGAGTGGCCGGTCGACCGGTGCCGCGTTGTCACGGAGTCGCGTGATACGTTCACGAAGGTCGCCCGGGACGTGGCGTTCAGTCGAGACGGGGCCGTCATCGTGACCGGCGACGGTACCGTTCAGCGACAGATGGTGCGGGTCCGGAACCCCTCTCGCGGCGAGATCGAAGACGTCGACGGCCTCGAGTTCCCCGGCTGGATGGGGACCAAACACATGAGCGCCTTGGAGACGTCGCTCCGCGACGACGTCCTATGGGGAATCACGCTCAGCGAGGAGGACGGACGCGTTACGACGTTCCTGAACGGTACGTACCAGGACTACCCTCGCGACGAGATCGGGGGGCGGTGGCGACCCGAGACGTAGGCGGACGCCCCACCGAGCGACGACCGCGAGGTTTCGGCGGGACCGTGCGCGTCCGTCGCCGCCCCGGCTACTCGAGGTCGACCTCGACGTCGCGCTGGAGTCCGGCCGCCTTCACCGTGTTGTACAGCAACATCGCGCGCGTCATCGGCCCGACGCCGCCGGGGACCGGCGTGATAGCGCCCGCGACTTCCTCCGCCGACTCGTAGTCCACGTCGCCCACCAGCTCGTACCCCTTCTCGGTGTCGGCGTCGACGCGGTTGATCCCCACGTCGATCACGGTCGCGCCCTCTTTGAGGGTTGAGCCGTCGACGAACTCGGGGATACCGGCGGCCGCGACGACGATGTCCGCGTCGGCCAGTTCCCCCTCTAGGTCTTCGGTTCGGGAGTGGCAGACGGTCGTCGTCGCGTTGCCGGTCGGGGACTTCTGTATCAGCAGGTTCGCCATCGGCTTGCCGACGATGTCGGAGCGGCCGACGACGACCGCGTCCGCGCCCTCCGTCTCCACGTCGTAGGCGGCGAGCAGCTTCTGGACGCCGTGGGGGGTACAGGGCTTGAACCGGGCGTCGCCCGCGACGAGGCGGCCGACGTTCTCCGGGTGGAAGCCGTCAACGTCCTTCTCGGGGGCGATCCGCCGGAGGACGGTCCGCTTGTCCACGTGGTCCGGGAGCGGGAGCTGGACCAATATCCCGTGAACGTCGTCGCGGTCGTTGAGGTCGTCGATCGTCTCGTACAGCCGCTCGGCGGGCGCGTCCGCGTCGATCTCGACATGGAAGCTCTCGATGCCCACTTCCTCGCAGTCGCGCTGCTTCATCGAGACGTACGTCTCGCTGGCGGGGTCGTCGCTCATCAGCACCGTGGCGAGGCCCGGCTCGACCCCGGAGTCGGACAGCCGCGACACCTCGTCGGCGACCGCGTCTCGCACGTCCGCCGCGACCGCCTCCCCGTCGATGATCTCCGTCATGAGCGATTCTCGTCGTCCCCGCGGTAAAAGTGAACCGGGATCATGCGTATCGAGTCTCTCATAACTCCCAGGTTATACGTATATGTGGATCAGCTACTCCGGGAACAGCTCTTCCTCGCGCTCGACGGCGCCGATCGCGGCGACCTCCGCGTCGGTCAGTTCGAGGTCGGCCGCCGCGAGGTTGGCGCGGAGGTGGGCCTCGCTCGACGCCTTCGGGATCGTCACCACCGGCTCCTTCGCGGCCGCCCACGCGATCGCGACCGCCTCGGGCGTCGCGTCGTGCGCCTCGGCGACCGCGGCGACGGCGTCGATCTCGCGCACCCGACCGCCAGCGAGCGGCGAGTAGGCGACGACCGGATACCCGTGTTCGCGGGCGTGACCGAGTAGCTCGGGTCGGAGGAACAGCGGGTGGAGTTCGGTCTGGTGGGCCGCGGGCGGCCGTCCGAGAACCTCGATCGCGCGGTCGAGGTCCGCGACCTCGAAGTTCGAGACGCCGACGTTCCGCACGAGTCCGTCGTCGCCCACGCGGTCGATGGCGGGCAGCGTCGTCTCGGGGTCGTAGTCGCCGCGAGGGCGGTGAACGTACAGCAGGTCTATCGCGTCGACGCCGAGCCGGTCCGCGCTCTCGCGGGCCGCGGGCGCGACCGCGCCGGCCGCGAGGTCGTCTGTCCAGAGCTTCGTCGCGACGGTCACGTCGCCGCGGTCGAGGTCGCCGTCGGCCAGCCCGGCGGCGAGCCCGTCGCCCACGACCGCCTCGTTGTCGTAGATCCGAGCGGTGTCGAGGTGGCGGTAGCCGACGGAGACCGCCGTCGCGACCGCACCCGGATCGTCGATCCCCATCGTTCCGAGACCGACCGGCGGGAGGTCCATGTCGCGACGTGCGCGGGACGGGAACTAAAGGCTCTCGCCGTGTGAGCTGGACGGCGGGGCCGCGCTCGCGGCCGTGAGTTGACGCCAGCAGTTACGAGCGCGGCCCCCGTACGGACGCTCATGTTTCCCTCCCCCTTACACAGTCGTCGACCCGCCCTCCAGCGCTCGCGCGTCGCGTCGGTGGTCGGCGCCGACGCCGCATGAGCCGGACCGGCGCGTGGTCGCTCCCGACGGCCGCGGGACGCGTCGCGGTCGCCCCGGGCGAGATGCGCGTCCGGAACCGACCCGACCGCACGTGCGTCGAGGGGCTCCGGGCCCTCGCGAACGGCCGAGCGCCTTCCGTCGGTCGCGACGTTTCGGGGTCGGCGGTCGCCGCCGCTATCGCCGCGCTCGGGACGCTACTGGAGCGGGTCGGCAGCGGCGGGACCGGTGGCGGGATCGCCGCGTTCGGGCTCGTGACCGGGTTCGCCGGGGTTTGCGTCTCGGCCGTCCGGAACGCGCGGACGGAGATACCGCTGCGAGACGTCCGGCGCGCCGAGTTCAGGGACGGCGACGTGGTCGTCGTTCACGAGGACGAAGACGGCGACGCGGTCGAGACGGCCTTCCGACCGCGGTCGCCCGCGGCCCGGAACGGCGCGCCGCTCGCGCTCCGCCTTCGCGGCGTCGACCTGCGCGGTGCCGACGACGCCGACGGCGTCTCCCGGACCGTCGTCGACGCGCCCGAGACGGAACTCGTCGCGTGAACCGTGACGGCTCGTCCCGTTGTCCTACCGGGGTTCACCGCGTCATCGACACCGACCGCTCGACGACCTCGTACCCCTGCGCGGCGAGCGCCTCGGCGTAGTACCGCTCGGCGACCCGCCCCTGCGGGAGCCGCCGGAGGCCGAACCGGCGCGTCGGTCGCAGTTCGAGGTCGACGACGGTCCCGCCGTCGGTCGTCTCGCGGACCGTCGCCGCGTACGAGGCCCACGGCCGACCGTCCGCCGTCCCCTCTATCTCGACCGTCGCGACCGGCGGGTGGTCGGAATCGCTCTCGCCGACCGCGGCGTCGTCGACCGCGTCCCTCCCGCTCACGTCGACGGAGAGGTCGAGCTCGACCGACTTGAGGCCGAGGAGATACGAGAACTCGTAGGTCGCGTCCGTCCCGGGCGCGCTTCTGTCGGTAGCGGCGTCGGTCGACGCTGCCGTGTCGGCGGCGCTCCGGACCTCGTCGGCGACGCCCCACTGGAACGCGAGGTTCGGCGGTCTCGCCGACCCGAACCGCCGGACGACCGCTCCGGGCGACGCGTCCGTCCGGAGGCGAGTCGAGCCGCGCCGTCGAAACACGGGCACGCGGAGCGCGACGACGATGACGGCGCCGACCGCCACGCCGGGCCAGAACGAGATGGCGACGACCGCCGCGAGAAACGCGACGACGACGAGCAGCGCGAGGGTCCAGCCGACGGCGCGCTCCGCCCGGCGGTAGCGAGCGACGACGGACCGCACGTCCGATGCGTCTGTGTCGAGGGGCTGACTCGCGGAGGGCGAGGGCATCGCCCGCGCTTCGTGGACCGATCACATGTCCGTTTTGATCGCGCGGCCGTCGCGAGTCACACGCCGAATCAGATCCCGCCGTCGGCGTCGGGCGGCGCTCGCCCGCAGATGCTCACGAGGTCGTGGAGGTCGTCGATCTCGTAGGTCGGGTGGCAGTCCAGTTCGGTCGACCGGCGGTGAGGGCGGCGGAGGAACGCGGAGTCGATTCCCGCGTTGTCGGCCGCGCGCACGTCCGACTCGTTGTCGCCGACGAACAGCGCCGTCTCGGCGCCGAGGTCTTCGAGGGCGCGCTCGATGTAGTACGGCGAGGGCTTCTTCCGCGAGAGGCTGGCCACCGAGGGGTCGCGGCCGTACGCGACCTCGAAGTGGTCCGCGAGCCCGAAGTGGTCCAAGAGCGCGTCGACGGTCGCCTGCTGGTTCGAGGAGACGACGCCGAGGGAGGCGTCCAGCGCGCGGACGACGTCCACGTCGTCGTACGGCGTCTTCTGTCCCTCCCGGGCGGCGTCGATCTGCGCCGCCGACGCGACCTCGTCTCTGACCCGCCAGAACTCCGCCGGGTCGACGCCGTAGCGCTCGCAGATGTCGGCCAGGGTGGCGGGGTCGACCCCGACGGCGACGTCGTCGACGTGGGCGAGGTCCGGGTCCTCGACGCCGAGGCTCACGAAGGCGTCCCAGGCGGCCTCGCGGAGCGTGTCGAACGGCGTCCGCCCGACCAACACCCCGTCGTTGTCGAAGACGACGGCGTCGTACACGCATCGCCGTGGGTGGGTAACGGGCAAAAAGGTTTCACACGTCGGCCGGTCGGTGCCTCAGACGCCGAAGAGCCGGAGGAAGAGCCCGGCGAGCAGCGCCAGCGCACCGACGATCACGCCGACGAAGGGGATCGGTACCGGGAGCGGGATCACGATCAGCGCGACGCCGACGGCGATCAGCGCGGTCGAGAGCCTCACGGGATCGCTTCGCCGTCGACGCTCAAATACCTTCAGGCGGATTGCGCGCGGCTGACGACCGCCCCCGGCGAGCGCGATAACTCCCGCACTTTCAATACCCGTCCCGTCGAACTCTCAGAACGGACCATGAACATCTCTGATATCGCAGTGCCGGAATACGTCGAGGTCGACGTCGACGAGCGTCTCGCCAAGGTCCGTTCTATCTTCGAGCGAGAGAACCCGAAGGGGATCGTCGTCGTCGAGGACGGCGAGTACGCCGGGGTCGTCGGGGAGAAACAGCTCATGCGCTCGCGCATGGAGGACGACACGAAGGTGTCGGCGGTGATGAAGCCGGCGCCCTCCGTCGACCGTCACGAGGACGTCCGCGAGACCGCCCGGCTCCTCGTCGAGGGCGACGTGAAGATCGCGCCCGTCTACGAGGGCGAGAAGCTCTTCGGTATCGTCACGGTCGACCAGATCCTCGAGGCCGTCCTCGACAGCCTCGACGCGATCACCGTCGGCCAGATCGCCACCGAGGACGTGATCGGCATCGGTGAGACCGAGAGCGTCGGGCGCGCCATCAACCGCCTCCGCGAGAACGGCGTCTCCCGACTGCCGGTCCTCGGCGACGACGGCGACCTCGTCGGCGTCGTCACCACGAACGACATCGTGGAGTTCGTCGTCCGCGACCAGGAGCGACAGGGCAGCGGCGACCGCGCGGGCGACATCGACCGGATGCTCGACATCCCCGTCTACGACATCATGTCGAGCCCCGTCGTCACCGCGCGGAACGCCGAGACCGCCCAGGCGGTCGTCGAGCGCATGTTCGACAACGATGTCTCCGGGCTCGTCGTCACGCCCGAGGGCGTCGACACCGTCGCCGGGATGGTGACGAAGACCGACGTGCTGCGCGCGCTCACGTTCACCGAACAGGATTCGATGGACGTCCAGATCACCAACGTCGACCTGTTGGAGGGGACCTCCCGCGAACACATCGTTGAGTCCATCGAGCAGGTCGCCGACAAGTACGCGGACATGCACGTCATCCACGCGCACGTCCGACTCCACGCGCACAAGGAGAAGCTCCGCGGCACGCCCCTGATCCAGTGTCAGATCCGCCTCCGCACCAACGAGGGTCAGGTCGGCGGCTCCGGCGAGGGGTACGGCGCCGAACACGCCTTCCACGTCGCGCTCGACAAGCTGGAGCGGAACGTCTTGGAGATCAAGGGCGTCAACGCTGACGAAGAATACCGCGGCCAGCTCCTCCGGAAGCTCGGCGACCTCTAAGTCGGTAGCGACCCGCGACGGCGGACGCGCGCTTCGCGTCGCCGTCGACAAACCCCGACCGCACCGCCGGGACGGGACCGTCTCCGGCGTGCGTTTTCCGTCGCTGCGTCTCATTCTTCCCCGCCGATCACGCGTCCGAGCCCTCGGCGAGTCCGTCGCCGACGATCCGGAAGGTCGCGGTGTCGCCGGCCGGCTTCGACCGGTGCTTCTCGAGGGTGGCACGGCGGTTCCCACCGCGGTACCGGTCGACGCGCAGGATGGCCCCGGTCCAGTGGTTGAGGGTGTTCCCGCCGAGCGCGCGGTCGCGGTCGCCGTCCGGGTCGGTGAACACCTGGTTCGTGATGATCACAGCGATGTCGTGACGGCGGGCTAACGAGAGGAGGTGCGTCACCTGCTTCGCGACCTTCCGGAGCGACTCGCCGCCCTCGGTGTCACCGGCGCGCTCCAGCCGGTAGAAGCCCGTCGCGGAGTCCAACACGATCAGCTCGACCTCCTCGGCGAGCTCCTCGGCGTCGCGCACCGCCTCGCGCTGGTCGTCGAAGTCGTACGCCTCGGAGATCACGAGCCGCGAGGCGATCGAATCGACCGTCTCGTCGGTGTCCGGGTCGTCGGCGCGGCCCGCGGCCAGCTGCTCGAACCGATCGATCGAGAGCCCCTCGGTGTCGACGTAGAGGGCGCGGTCGCCGCCGGCCGCGACCTCCACCGCGGCCGCGAGCGCGAGGTTCGTCTTCCCGGCGGCCGGCGGCCCGTACACCTGCGTGACGACGCCGCGCTCGAAGCCGCCGCCCAACAGCTCGTCGACCGGGCGACAGCCGGTCGGGATCGGATCGCTCACTGTGAAGTGATCCGCCCGCGCTCGTATTTAAACGGTCGATCGCGTCGCCGTCGGGAGAGCGCCGTCCCACGTCGAAATGAGTCGCTCCCCGTCGGAGAGAGCCGGCGCTCGTCGAGGTGTGATAAGTGTGAGAGAAACGGAGATAGGCGCCATTCGCGTCGAACGACGGCCGAAATCCGGTAGTGCGTGCGGACGCGCCGTCCGCTACGTGGGGGTTAGTTGCGGACGAGGTTCGTCGCGCGGGGTCCCTTGGGGGACGATTCGATGTCGAATTCCACTTCCTGACCCTCCTCGAGGTCCGGGCCGCCGACGTCTTCCATGTGGAAGAACACGTCTTCGTCGTCGTCGAGGTCGCCGTCGTCAGTCGAGATGAAACCGTAGCCGCCAGTGTCGTTGAAGAAATCAACCTTACCGTTTGCCATTGCGAATAAACGTACAGCCCGTTCGGGGATAACCCTTGCGAGGGCCACGGTACCACGGAGGTTCCGGACGTTCGTCTATCGGAGATGTTCCGTGTACGGCCGTCTCTCAGGGGCGTCTCGCCGGTCTGCGGCGGTTGCGGTCGTGTTCACCGCGCGCAACCAGCCGCGGGGTTCATTTACGAGCGACTACGTAGTTCGGGCAACGACATGGAGCGCCGCCACTTCCTCCGATCGCTCGCCGCCACCGGAACCGCCGCCGGCGCGACCGCCACGGCCGGCTGCGCCGGCGTCCTCGGCGACTCCGGCGACGACGGGACGATCCTCGGCCCGCCGGAACAGAATCGCGGCGAGCCGGTCCACCCGATCCACGGCGACGAGATGCCCGAGTTCACCGTTCCCGACCCGATCGCGGGCGAGGAGATATCGACGACGCAGTTCGAGGGCGAGCGCGCGTTCCTGTGGACGTCCTTCTACACCAACTGCCCCGACGGCGTCTGTCCCGCGCTCATCCTCCGGCTGCGCCGCGTTCAGGAGGTCGCCGCCGAAGAGGGGTTCGGCGACGAGGCCGCGTTCCTCCCGCTCACCTTCGACCCGGAGCGCGACACGGCGGACGTGCTCCGCGAGTACGCCGGGCAGCGCGGCGTCGACCTCGACGCCGGGAACTGGCACTTCCTCCGCCCGGAGAGCTACGAGGCGGGCGTGGAGCTGATGGACGAGAACTTCGGACTCAAGATCGAGAAGACGGACGGCGAGCAGTACGAGAACCTGGAGTACGCGTTCCCGCACTACGGGCTCATCCTGCTGGTCAACAAGCGGGGTATCGTCGAGCGGGCGTACCCGCGCGGGCCGGCCACCGACGTCGAACGGATCGTCGACGACTTCCGACGGGTGGTCACGGCGTGAGGCGACGACACCTCCTGGCGGGGCTCGCGAGCGTCGGCGTCCTCGGCGGCGCGGGGGCCGTCGCGACCGGCGGGGTACCGGACGCGCTCGGTGGCAACGACGCGCCCGAACTCGTCGAGCCGATAACGCTCGACACGGTCGACGCGCCGGGGAGCCGCGATGGCGAGGTGACGCTGCCCGCCCCGGACCGACCGACGTTCGTCGACTTCTTCGGGACGTGGTGTCCGCCCTGCGCCGAGCAGATGCCGGCCCTCGCGGAGGCGCACGATCGGATCGGCGACGAGGTGCTGTTCGTGTCGGTGACGACGGAGCCCGTCGGTGAGGCGGTCAGCGAGGAGACGGTGGCCGACTGGTGGCGGGAGAACGACGGCGACTGGCTCGTCGCCGCCGACGTCTCCGCCGAACTCGCGGCGCGACTCAACGTCGGAAGCTACCCGAGCGCGCGCGCCGTCGACGCCTCCGGGCGCGTCCGCTGGGCCACGTCCGGGACCCACACCACCGAGGAGTTCATCGAGGGTATACGGCAGGCGCTCGACGGATGACGGGGCGACCCGACTCATGACCGACGTCTCGCTTGCGACAAACGTCCCGCTGGCCGTGACCGCGGGTGTGACAACGTTCTTTTCGCCGTGCGCGTACCCGCTCCTGCCGGGATACGTGGGCTTCTACGTGAACTCCGTCGACGCCGACTCCGCGTCCGTCGTCGGGGCGGGGGCTCGAGGGATCGCGGCCGCGGTCGGCGTGTTAGCGACGTTCGCGCTGCTCGCGGGCGCGACCGTCCGGATCGGCTACTCGACGCTGTCGAACATCACGGTGTTCGAGACGCTCGTCGGCGGGCTGCTGATCGCCTTCGGACTGCTCGTGGTCTCCGGGCGCGCGCCGTCGATATCCGTGCCGCTGCCGGAGCGGCGGTCGAGCGTGTTCGGGTTCGGCGTCTTCGGCGCGGGGTACGCACTGGCCGGCGCCGGCTGTGTGGCCCCGGTGTTTCTCAGCGTCGTCGCCCGGGCGATCGCGCTCCCGTCCGAGACGGCGGTACTCCTCCTCGGCGTCTACGCCGGCACCGTCGCCGTCCTGATGGCCGCGACGACCGTCGCGACGGGCGTCGGTCTCGTCAGCAACGCCAACCGGGTGATGAACCACGCGGGACTGCTGAAGCGGATCGCGGGCGCCGTGATGATCGTTGCGGGGATCGGCCAGCTGTACCTCTCGCTGGTCGTGTACTGAGGCCGGACTCGTCTCCCGAACACGGACGGGCCGCGTCTCGCTCCCCGAAACGGGTCCCGTAGATTCTTAATCGATACAGCAGAACTTCCGTACAGCCGAACCGATCGGTTCGGTCCCCGTACCATGAACCTAGACGAGTTCACCGCCGCGAACGCACCGACCGACAGCGCGGAACCGTTCCAGCGCGAGAACAGCTACACCCTAGACGTCGACGTCGACGGCACCGTCATGGCGAAGGCCGGCTCGATGGTGGCGTTCACGGGCGACGTGTCCTTCACCGGGAAGGCCTCCGCGGAGGGCGGTATCACCGGGTTCCTCAAGGAGGCCGCTACGAGCGAAGGAACGCCGATCATGGCCGTCGAGGGGCAGGGCCACGTTTACTTCGCCGACGACGGCAAGAAGGTCCAAGTCGTCGAGCTCGACGCCGGCGAGTCGATCACGGTCAACGGCGAGGACGTGCTCGCCTTCGAGGAGTCGCTCTCCTACGAGATCAACACGATCGACAGCCTCGCCGGCGCGCTCGCCGGGGGCTTCAGCAACGTCTACCTCGAGGGGCCGGGCTACGTCGCGATCACCACCCACGGCGACCCGATCGTCCTCGAACCGCCGGTGTCGACCGACCCGAGCGCGACCGTCGCGTGGAGCGGCACGTCGCCGGACGTGGAGGTCAACCGTAGCCTCTCGGACATGATCGGCCAGGAGTCGGGCGAGCGCTACCAGATGCGCTTCGGCGGCGAGGGGTTCGTCGTGGTCCAGCCGCGCGAGGAACACGTCTGAGGCGGCGACGGGAAGTCAGCCCGGTAGCCCGGGGCTATCGCGCCGCCAGCCAGCCGGCGAAGTCGCCGGTGAGGAAGCCGACGTAGTCGACGACGCCGAGGTACAGCACGACGACCACGACGATCAGGATCGGGACCCGGACCGCCCAGATCCAGACTGCGTCGAGGCCGGCGCCGTCAGCGATCCCCTTTCTGAGCTCCTCGCGGCCGACGTCCGGGATCACCCAGCCGACGAACAGCGCGAGCAGCAGCGAGCCGAGGACGAGCAGGATCCCGTCCGCGAGCCCGTCGTACAGGCCGAGGAAGATCGAGTCGATCGTGACCGGGACGCCGAGCAGGAAGACGGCGGCTCCGAGCGCGGCCGACGCGGGCACCCGGGCGACACCGACCTCGTCGATGAGGTAGGAGACGAGCACCTCGAGGATACTGATCGCGGAGGAGAGCGCGGCGATCCCGACCATGCCGAAGAAGACGACGCCGAGGATCCGGCCGCCGGGAATGCCCGCGAACGCGGCGGTGAGGCTCACGAAGATCGTCCGCGGGCCGCCGGCGCCCGGTTCGATCCCGATCGAAAAGAGGACGGGGAAGACGACGAAGCCGACGAGGACGGCGACGAGCGTGTCCAGCGCCGCAATGATCCCGGCGTCGGCCGCGAGGTTCCGGTCCTCGCCGAGGTAGGAGGCGTACGTTATCATCACGCCCATCCCGAGCGACAGCGTGAAGAACGCCTGTCCGGCGGCGGCGGGGAGGATCTCCGTCCAGTTCGCGGCGATCGTGGCGAAGTCGGGGGAGAGGTAGTAGGCGTACGCCGCGCTCGCGCCGTCGAGGGTGAAGCCGTACGCGGCCAGTCCGCCGAGCAGGACGAGTATGGCCGGCACCATCACCTTCACGCTCAGTTCGATCCCCCGCCTGACGCCGGCGGCGATGATCCCGACGACGAGCAGCATGAACATGGCGTGGAAGAGGAGGGTGTCGAGCCCGGTCGAGACCGACTCGTACAGCGCGTCCGCGGCCGCCGGGTCGGCGACGGTGAAGCCCTCTGTGATCCCGATGAGCGTGTAGCGCAGGAACCACCCCGCGACGACGCTGTAGTACGAGAGGATGATGAAGCCGGTGACGACGAACAGCCAGCCGGCGGACGACCAGACGCCGCTGCCCAGTTCCCGAAGCGCCCCGACTGGGTTCCGGTCGGTGCGGCGCCCGATGACGAACTCTACGAGGATCGCCGGGAACCCGATCAGCGCGACGAACGCGAGGTAGGTGATCAGAAACGACGATCCGCCGTACTGGCCGGTGATGAACGGGAACCGCCAGATGTTCCCCAGCCCGACTGCGCTCCCGACCGCGGCGAGGATGAACCCCGCCCGCGTCGCCCACGTCTCGCGTGCCATTGGTGTGCTGGATGAAATCCCTCTCCCCGATAAAAACGTGTCTCTCTGGGCCGCTTACTGCTGATAATCGGACATGATCAATCGGTCACCGGCCCGGAGACGAACGTTTGCCGCCGTGCGTCCGTCGACACGTCGGCCGGTCGGACCCGCATCGGGGACCGTGAATTTAATAGCCGGACAGGGACCTCACGAGGTATGGAACGCGTAGATGTCGCGATCGTGGGCGGCGGGCCGGCCGGGTCGTCCGCGGCGCACGCGGCCGCGACCGGCGGGGCGGACGCCCTGGTCGTCGAGAAAGGGGTCCCCCGAGCCGACCGCGACGGCCTCGGTCCCGACTCGACCGACGCGGCCGGGATCTTGGACTACTGGGTGGACATCATGGGGATCCACCCCGACGAGTTCGACGACGGAGTAATTCAACGCGAGCTGAACCGCGCCGAGTTCCGGGGGCCCGACGAGTCGGCGACGCTCACTTCCACCGGCATCGACTCCTCGTACGACAAGTTCGGCTACACCTTCCAGCGGGCGCGGTTCGACGACTGGCTCCGCGACCGAGCCGAGGAGGCCGGGGCCGAGTACCGCGTCGGGACCTCCGTCCGCGGCGTCGACACTGACCTCTCGGTGGGCCCCGCCGACGGCGATCCGCGCCACACGCTCGAAATCGCGGACGGCGGCACCGTCGGCGCCGACTTCGTCGTTCTCACCGACGGCCCGCAGCGGACGGTGACGAACCGCGTCCTCGACGAGTACCTGCCCGCGGACGCGCAGGCCTCCGAGCGGTTGGCCTCCCGGACCGCGAACCACATCGCGTATCAGGAGTATCGGCGCGTTCCCGAAGACGTGTTCGAGGAGGTCGAGGACGCGCTGGTCTTCTGGTGGGGCGTGATGCCGGGCGAGACCGCGTACCCGTGGATATTCCCGAACGCGGACCGTGTCTGCCGGGTCGGGCTGACGATGCCGATCGGCCTCGACATCGACGAGATCGACGCCTCGGAGTACGCCCTCCTCCGCGAGGACGACGAGTCGATCCCGCAGGGCGGCGAGTACATCCGCCGACTCTTGGAGTGGCAGTACGGCGACGAGTACGACATCGAGGAGGAGTTCCCGCTCGTCGAGGACGCGGGCAAGCGGGGCGGGACGGAGACGTACCCGATCTCGTCTACCCGGCCGATCGACTCGCCCGTGGAGGCCGGCATCGCGGTCGCGGGCGGCGCGATGGGGACCACGTCGGCGTTCCACGAGGGCGGCGATCACGTCGCGGTCCGAACCGGCGCGATCGCGGGCGAACTCGCCGCCGAGGGCGACTTGGCCTCGTATAACCGCCGCTGGAAGGAAGCGATCGGCGACGAGGTCGTCCGCAACGTGACGATGGCCGACATGGTCGCGGAGTACGAGCCCGCCGACTGGGACCGCGTCATCGGCGCGGCCGACGCGATGCTCGCCGCCGAGACCGGCGACGACCTCCTCTCGCAGCCGTACCGCTCCGGGTGGGAGTCGCTCAAGCTGCTGGTCGGTTACAAGTGGAACAAGCGCCGGGTGAAGAAGGGGTACGTCGGCATCGACGAGAGCGAGTACGTGTACTGACCCGCGGACGCCGTCGACCGCGTCGCCGGCGGCGCTGCCCCCCGACGAGACCGGTCCCGCTACCGGATCACGGGCGCCGCCAGCTCCACCGGCTCCGCGTCGATCCCCGCCACGTCAACCGGTTCGGTCTCGTGGGTCGGCCACCGACCGGTCTTCGTGAGCCGCTCCGTCAGGTCCGGCGCGACGAGGTGCGTGTCCTCGCTTTTCGTTCCTCGGACCGTCGGATTCCACGCGTAGCCCATCGGCCACCGGACGGGCTCGTCGCCGTCGGGCGTCGCTATCCACTCTCGGCCCGCGAACCCGGCCGCGCCGCCCTGGTGGTGCTTCTCCCATTCGTCGGCGAAGCCGACCGCGTCGTACGCCTCTCGGATCGCCTCGAACACGTCGCCGGCGGCGTCGGGGGCGTCCGCGGACGCGGCGTCACCGTCTCCTCCGACGAGCGTCCCGGCCGCCGCGGCCTCGGTGGCTCGGATCGCGGTGGCCTCGACGCGCGCCGCGGCGCGGTGTCGCTCCTCGAACCAGTCCGGCGCGTCGAAGGCCACCGTCCGCGTCATCGAGGCGTAGAGCCCCGCCCGCTCCGCGGTGACCGAGACGAGCGCGTAGTCGCCGAGCGCGGCGTCGCTCGGGGTGTAGTGGCGGAACGCCTGCGCTCGCTCCGCGCCGCCGACGAGGACGACCGGCGTGTCCACGTCGCGGGAGGCGAGCGAGATGTCAATGCCGGCCGCGACCTCGTACTCCGGGTCGTCGGGTTCGAGGTTCCGGCAGACGGTCTCGACGGCGGCCGCGACCTCCCGACCCAGCTCGCGGTACCGCTCGACGTCGTCGTCGGTGAGGGGTTGTCGGAGCCGGCTCCCGTCGACCGCCTCGAAGCCGGACACGTCGAAGTCCGCGGCGGCGGGCGCGGGCGACCGCTCGGCGACCGCCGCGGCGAGTGAGTCGGCGTACCACGGGAACGACTCGACCGCGAACGCGTCCGGAAGCTCCTCGTCGGCGAGCCGGTCCGCCTCGATGTCGTCGGCGATTACGCGGAGTTCGCCGTCGTAGCCAGCGGCCGCGACGCCCGTCGCCGCGTCGGCGTCCACGACGTTGTCGCCGCCGGTGAGCCACGCGAACCCGTTCGGCCGCGCGAACCAGACCGCTTCGAGTCCGCGCTCGGCGAGGTAGGCGTCCAGCCTGTCCGTGCGGGCGGCAAGGTCGACCATACGGACGGACTGTCGCCGAACGGGTAAAACCGGTCGGAAGCCGTCTGCGCGCGGACGCCGTGCGACCGCTCCGTACCCGCCGTCCGGTCGACACCGACCGACGACCCGCCTGGGCCGCGATCGTCGTCGCGCCGTCCCCCGATCGAGCCGCCGGGCCGGCCCCGCGGGCGGTTCGAAACGAAAGGTTCAATTACGTCCCACGAAAACAGCGAGATGCGTCAGTAAGCCCCTTCGGGTTGGTAGTCTAGTCCGGTTATGACACCTCCTTGACATGGAGGAGGCCGGCGGTTCAAATCCGCCCCAACCCACTTTCTTGCGGCCGATACCACACGACGGCGGGAGTCCCGGATGTAATCACCGGACGATATAGCGACGAGTTCAGCGGAGGCAGTGCGTTATTCTGTCTAACTGAACACTGAACGAGTCATCAGACTGTGATCGCAAACCCGTCGTTCGGGGAGATTTTCTGAGCAGAGATTCTTCCCTCCGAGCATAAGTTTCCGATCCGAGGTCACCTCCGAATTCGGCTCCCGATTTGCGCTACAACTCCCGGTTGTAATCGTCGCGGTCGTGGCGGTAACCGGATTGTCACTGTACCTCTCTGTGACTATGGCCGCGGCTTCCGGCCTCCTCGTTGGAACCATCGTCGCCTTGCTCGTCGCTGCTCTCGCAACGATACTCGATTAATTCCATCGGCTATCGGTGGACGACCCGGGACGGACGCTTGATCCGGCGGTACGTCGAGGGGTCCTGATCCGCCGGGAGCCGGGGGACCTCACCGCGTCGGTCGGGGGTGGCTAATGAGAAGTTTCTTTTACCTCACCCCGGAGAATAGCGGTAGATGAGTGACCGAGGCGGTCGACCGTCGGACCGAACCGAATCCCCCGCTTCGAGCGGTGAAACGGCGGGTTCCTTCGATCCGGCGTCGCCGACCTCGTCCGCCCCGGTCGCCGACGACGGCGCGTCGACCGGGCGACTGGTCGTCGTCTGCGGGCTGCCCGGCGTCGGCAAGACGACCGTCGCCGAGCGGATCGCCGACCACGTCGACGGCCGGATCCGACGGACCGACGTGATACGCAAGCAGCTGTTCGACGACCCGGAGTACACCGACGCGGAGACCGAGGCGGTCTACGCCGAACTGCTCGCGCGCGCTCGCGACGACGTCGACGCCGGAGGCGCCGTCGTCCTCGACGCGACGTTCGCGGACGCCCGGTTCCGGGCGGACGCCCAGGAGACGGCCGCCGAGGCCGCGGCCGAGTTCGACCTCGTCGAGGTCGCCTGCGACGAGGCGGTCGTCGAGCGCCGGATCGAGCGCCGAGACGGGATCAGCGACGCCGACTTCGAGATCCACCTCCACTTCAAGAAGCTGTTCGACGAGGTGGCGTCGGAGCACGTCGTCGTCGACAACTCCGGGACCGAGGCGGAGACGTTCGCGCAGGTCGACGCGGCGTTCGGCGAGCGGGCGACCGACGGCGACGCGGCCGGGTACGACGCGACCGACGGTGACGCGACCGACGGCGACGCGACCGGCGAAGGTACGGCCGTCGAAGATTCGACCGTCGACGGAGACGATCGGTCGACCACGCTCACCGACGCGGAGTGAGTTCGGTCCGGCGCCCCGGGGTGCCGTCGTCGTGCGAACGGATCGCGTGACGGGCGCACACACGCGTCTCCAATCACTTATACGGGCGAGCGCACAACGGAAGGTATGAGCGAAGAATCCGGGCGGAAGAACCTCCGCATGCCCAACGACGACGAAGTGTTCGCCGTAGTGACAGAACACCTCGGCGGCAACCACGTCCAACTGCGCTGCGCCGACGGCGAGGAACGACTCGGCCGGATCCCCGGCCGCATGAAGTACCGCACGTGGATCAACGAGGGCGACGTGGTCCTCGCCGAGCCGTGGGACTGGCAGGACGAGAAGGCGAACGTCGAGTGGCGGTACGATGACGAGGACGCCGACCAGCTCCGCCGCGAAGGCCACATCCAGTAGCGACGCCCGACTCGTCGGGCGAGCGGACCGCCCCGGACGCGCAGTCGTGTTGTCACCGATCGATGCTCTCGCCGCTCTTCTCGATTACGCCGCGACCCGGCAGCGGGTCGTCTCGGTCCCCGAACCGGCCGGCGGAAAGATACGGTCAGTACGGCGACGGCCACCGATTCCGCCAGAATCGGGACCGATCGAGAGCGGCCGGGGCGGCCGAGTCGCTCCGGCTCATCCTCCGTAGTGTGTAGTATTGTGGCCTATATCCAAAATCGTTATCAGTCCTGGGCGTGTACCCGGTGGTATGAGTTCGACAGAAGCCGCTCCCGCGGAACCGATCCAGCTGGACGACGCCGACGCGTTCGACGACCGAGTCGCCGAGAACGATGTCGTTCTCGTCGACTTCTACGCCGACTGGTGCGGTCCGTGCCGGATGATGGAGCCCGCCGTCGAGGCGGTCGCGAGCGACACCGACGCGGCGGTGCTGAAGGTCGACGTCGACGTCCACCAGGCCCTGGCCGGCGAGTACGGCGTCCAGGGCATCCCGACGCTGCTCGTGTTCGCCGACGGTGAGCCGGTCGAGCGTATGGTCGGCGCGCAGAGCGAGCAGGCGCTGACCGACGCGGTCGGCGAACACACCGCCTGAATCGGTCCGACAGGCGTCACACACTGAACACCCGAGACGCGGGACCGCGCCGGCCATCGCGGCCCGAGTCGCCGAAACCGACACCATGAGAACGATCCAACTCGACGACGACGGTATGACCCCGAGAGAGCTCCGCGCGGACGTCCCGGCCCTCGGCGACGCGGCGTACTTCAACTTCGGCGCGCACGGGCCGAGCCCGGAGTACGTCGTCGAGGCGGCCGGGTCCTTCATCGAGGAGCACGAGTACGGCTCCGCGACTACCGACCCGTACGGCCACGCGTTCGAGACGTACGACCGCGTTCGCGAGCGGATCGCGGCGTTCGTCGGCGCCGACCCCGAGGAGGTCGCGCTGACGGAGAGCACGACCGACGGGATCACCCGCGTCGCCGGCGCGATCGACTGGGAACCGGGCGACGTGGTCGTCCGGACCGATCTCGAACACCCGGCAGGCGTCCTCCCGTGGAAGCGCCTCGAACGCGAGGGCGTCGAAGTCCGCGTCCTCGAAACGGAGGCGGGCCGCGTCGACCGCGACGAGTACGCAGCGGCGGTCGCGGACGCCCGGCTCGTCTGTTTCAGCGCGATCACGTGGACCCACGGCACCCGCCTCCCCGTCGCCGACCTCGTTGAGGTCGCGAACGACGCGGGCGCGTTCACTCTCGTCGACGCGGTTCAGTCGCCCGGGCAGGGCGCGATGGACGTGAGCGAGTGGGGCGCCGACGCGGTCGCCGCGGCCGGCCACAAGTGGACGCTCGGCCCGTGGGGCGCCGGATTCCTCTACGTGGACCGCGACGCCGCGGCCGATCTCGCGCCCCACGCGGTCGGCTACCGCGGCGTCGAGGACCCGACCGGCGACGAGATCGAGTTCAAGCCGGCCGCAGGGCGCTTCGAGGTCGGGACGACGACGGCGGCGGCGCACGTCGGCCTCGTCGAGGCGCTCGACGCCATCGAGGCGGTCGGCCTCGACGCGATCGAGGCGCGGATCGAGGCGCTCACCGACCGGCTCAAGGACGGCGTCCCCGAGGATCGACTCCTCAGCCCGCGGGCGTTCGAGTCCGGGCTCGTGACGATCGACGTCGACGACCCGGAGGCGACCGTCGAGCGACTCGGCGAGCGGGACATCGTCGTCCGGTCGCTCCCGCACCCGGACGGGATCCGGGTGTCGGTCCACGCCGTCTCGACGGAGGCGGAGGTCGACCGGCTCCTCGACGCGCTGGAACCCGAGTGGTGACCGGCGGGACGGGTCGCCGTCCCGTTCCACGTCGCGGGGTCGCGTCGGCTCAGTCGCACGCGCCTCGACCGGACGCGTTTTAGTACTCGACGCGCAATACCGCCCATGGGATTCCACACGTTCGACGCCGAGCAGGCGTCGCAGCTCGAGCGCCCGAGCCGCTACCGATGGGTCTCCGCGGAGGAGCTTATCGGCCCGCTGGTCGAGGTCGGCGCCGCGGTCGTCGCCGACCTCGGCAGCGGTACCGGCTTCTACACCGACGCCGTCGCCGAACACGCCGAGACCGTCTACGGCGTCGACGTCCAGTCGGAGATGCACGAGTACTACCGCGACAAGGGGCTCCCGGAGAACGTCGACCTCGTCGCGAGCGACGTCTCGGACCTCCCCCTCGCCGACGGCGAACTCGACGGGGCGTGCTCGACGATGACGTACCACGAGTTCGCGAGTCCGGACGCGATCGGCGAGCTCGCCCGCGTCCTCCGCTCCGACGGGCGGCTCGTCGTGTTCGACTGGTCGGCCGACGGCGACGGCGACCACGGGCCGCCGGTCGACGAGCGCTTCGCTGCGCGCGACGCGCGCGAAACGCTCGTCGACGCCGGGTTCGAGATCGAGCGCGCCGAGACGCGGACCGAAACGTTCGGCGTCGTCGCGCGGGCACCCTAAACGACCGTCCCGTATCTGTCCGAAACCGCCGCCACACCGTCGCATTCGAACGTTCGTGAAGAAATACCGTTAGGTGTATCCAGCCCGTACGAGGGGTATGTCCGTCCGTCACCGATCGGTAGCCGTCGCCGCGCTCGCCATGTTCGCGACGCTCGCCGCGCGACCGGCCGCGGCCCACGTCGACTACGTCACCGAGGACTCCGGCGACCCGCTCGACGCTGTGGCGTTCGTCATCGAGGTGCTCTCGGACCCGTTCAACGCGGCGCTGTTCGCGGGGTCCGGAGCGCTCGGGCTCGTCGGCATCGCGGCGTACCTCTGGGTGCGACCGACGATCGTCGACATCGTCGTCCTCCGCGAAAAGCTCGCCGGGTACGCCGACCTCGTCCCGTGGATGCTCCGCCTCGCCGTCGGGCTCCCGCTCGTCGGCGCCGGCTTCGAGGGGTATCTCTTCGCGCCGACGCTCGCGTTCGACACTGGGGCGAGCCCGCTCCTCCGGGTGCTGTTCATCGGGCTCGGGTTCTTCACCCTCTTCGGGCTGGCGACGCGGATCACCGCGACGGTCGGCCTGCTGACGTACGCGTGGGTGTTCCTCGCGGTCGACCCCCTCGTCTTCCTCGCCGTGGAGTACGTCCCGGTGTTCCTCGCGCTGCTGATCCTCGGCGGCGGCCGCCCGAGCGCCGACGACATGCTGCTGGCGGTCGCGAGCACGCCGGGCTCGTACTACGGCCGGGTCGACCCCGTCCAGTACCTCAAGTCGTTCCTCGACGAGTCGACGGCCCCGCTGCGGCGCTACGTCCCGGCGGTGCTCCGGGTCGGGATGGGCGTCTCGTTCGTCTACCTCGGCCTCATTCAGAAGCTCGCCGACCCCGCGAGCGCGCTCCAGGTCGTCGAGAAGTACGACCTCACGGCGGTGGTCCCGGTCGACCCGGGGCTGTGGGTCGTCGGCGCGGGGGTGACCGAGGTCGCCGTGGGGCTCGCGCTGATCGCGGGTTTCTTCACCCGCGGCGCGGCCGCGCTCTCGTTCGTCCTGTTCACGACGACCCTGTTCGGGCTCCCGGACGACCCCGTCCTCGCGCACGTGGCGCTGTTCGGGATGGCGTCGGCGGTGTTCACGCTCGGCTCCGGCCCGCTCGCGTTCGACTACTGGTTCGGTCGGCCGGCGCTCGACGGCGACGACTCGGCGGTCGCGGCGGACTGACCGCGACGGGTGCTCGTCCGTGACGGGCCACGACCGCAGGCGGACGCCGCGACCGCGACCCCCCGCCGGCTTTTAAGTTACTCTCGCGCGGTGAGGGAGGTATGCGAGTGGACCTCGGCAACGCCCTGGCGACGACGCCCGGGCTCACGACGGCAACGCTGGACCGACTCGACGACCGCGTCGCGGCCGCGCACGAGCGGATCGCGGCCGGGATGGCCGACGACGAGTTCGGGTACGCCGCCCTGACGCTCCCCGAGACCGCGGACCCGGACGCGATCTACGCCGCGGTCGAGGGGTTCGACCGCCCCGAGGCGGTGCTGACGGTCGGGATCGGTGGCAGCGCGCTCGGCGCGGCGACGCTGTCGAACGCCCTCGACAGCGACGTGGACGCGTACGTCCTCGACAACGTCGACCCCGACGAGACGCGGCGCCGCCTCGCCGACCTCCCGCTCGACGACACCGTCGTCAACGTGGTGTCGAAGTCGGGGACGACCGCGGAGACGCTCGCGAACTTCCTCGTCGTCCGCGAGGCGATGGCCGACGCGGGTGTCGACTGGACCGAGCGCACCCTCGTCACGACGGGCGAGTCGGGGAACCTCCGCCGGCTGGCCGACCGCCACGACCTTCCGTCGCTCCCGGTGCCCGACGGCGTCCCCGGGCGCTTCTCGGCGCTGTCGACGGTCGGGCTCGCCGTCGCCGCGCTCCAGGGCCACGACGTCGAGGCCGTCCTCGCGGGGGGCCGCGACGGGATGGACGCGCTCGCCGGGTCGCTGTACGACTCGCCCGCGTACGCCTACGGGGCGGCGACGTACGCGCTCGCGGAGCGGGGCGCGCTCACCAACGCCGTGATGCCGTACGCTGAGTCGCTGGAGACGTTCGCGGAGTGGTTCGCCCAACTGTGGGCCGAGAGCCTCGGGAAGGACGGGCTGGGGCAGACCCCGGCGCGCGCGCTCGGGGCGACCGATCAACACTCCCAGCTCCAGCTGTACCGCGCCGGGCCACCCGACAAGCTGGTGACGCTCGTCCGGCCGACAGAGCGCGCCGACGCGCCGATCCCCGAGACGGACCTCGACGGGCTCGCGTACCTCGGCGGCTCGTCGCTCGGCGGCCTGCTCGATGCCGAGTTCGAGGCGACTGAGGCGAGCCTCGCGGCCGCCGACGTCCCCAACGTGCGGGTCGAGATCGACCGCGTCGACGAACGCGCGCTCGGCGAACTCCTGTTCGGGATGGAGGCCGCTTGCGTGCTGTACGGCGAGCTCGCGAGCGTCTCGACGTTCACCCAGCCCGCCGTCGAATGGGGCAAGAAGGCGGCCCGCGGGCTGCTCGGCGGCGGCGACTTCGAGGAGGCCGAGGCGGTCGCGGAGAAGCGCGAACTGCGAATAGACTGATCCGCTCTGCGAGTGGGGACGTTGCCGGCGCCGATCCCCTTCCGGTGCGTCTAAATCCCTTGCGAGTCGTGTTCACTGTAATGAGCGACGACCTCTCGGCCTCGGCTGTCGGCCAGCGCGTGTTCCGCGTCGCGAGCGCCCTGTTCGCGATCGTGTTCGCGCTCCTCGTCGCGAGCGCGATCACCGCGCCGGGCGCGGAGCTGGCCGCCTCCCTCGGGCTGGTGTCGGAGGGCACGACCGGCTACCAGCTCCTTCAGACGCTGCTCCAGTTCGTCGGGTTCGCGATCGCGGTCGCCGGCTACCTCGCGATCACCGACCAGTGGACGCTCGCCCGGATCTCCCGCCCCGACGCCCGCGAAGCGGCGATCATCGTCGGCGGGGGTATCGCCCTCTTCGCGTTCCAGTACGGCGCGCTGTTCGCGCTCGATCAGGTCGGCCTCTCGACCGGGCAGAATCAGGCGGTCGTCCCCGCCGGCGACCCCGTCCCGTACTACCTCGCGATGATCGCGGTGTCGCTCGCGGTGGTCGGCCCGGTCGAGGAGCTGCTGTTCCGCGGCGTCGTCCAAGGCACCGTCCGCCACGCGTTCGACGCGGTTCCCGCGGTGCTCATCGCGAGCCTCGCGTTCGGGCTGATCCACCTCCCCTCGGTCTCGGGGACGCCGGTCGAGCAGTGGGCGTACGTCGGTATCGTGGTCGTGTTGGGGTCCGTCCTCGGCGCGTTCTACGAGTGGACGGACAACGTGGTGGTGCCGGGGCTGGTCCACGGCATCTACAACGCGGTCACCTACGCGGTGCTGCTCGCGCAGGCCCTCTGAGGGGCACCGGTTCAGTACGTCTCTTTCCCCCACCGCAGGTCGTCGTAGGTCGCCTGCTGGTCGCTGCCGAGCCGCTCCTCGAACTTCCGGCGGAGCGCCGCCTTCTCGCTGGCTGAGATGCGCGCCAGCGCGTCCGCCTTCGCGACCGGCTCCGGCGGGCCGCGGGTCGCCGCCACCTCGGCGACCACCTGCCGGGTGAGCCGTTCGCGGGTCCCCGCGTCGCGGGTGAACGCGTACGGCGCCTCCAGCTTGTAGGTCACGTCGGTCCGCGGGTCGTAGACGACCATGAACGTGGGCTCGTACAGCTCGGGGTCGAGCTCGCGGTCGACACCGAGCGCGTCGCCGTCGGCGGCCATCGGCGCGTCCGCGCCGCCGCGGCTGCGGAACCACGTGGTGAACGTGAGGTCGTCGTCGAGCCGCGCGCCGCGCTCTGCGCCCCGGTCGTCGTCGGTGAACTCTCCGTCGCCGGCGGCCCCGTACGGCTCGCGGCGCTCCAACAGCCGGGTGAACAGCGCGGTGTCGTCGGGCCACGGCGACTCGACGCCGGCGCGCGAGAGCGCGCGGACGGCGGTGCCGCTCGCGGGGTTCTTCACGAAGCCGGCCAGCGGCACGTCGCGCTCGACGAACCGCTCGACGAGGCGGACGTACTTCTCGATTACCGCGCGCGGCTTCGCCTCGCGGGCGAGCGCGCCGAGCTCCGGGTCGCGGTCGGCCCACGTGAACAGCTCCTTCGGGTAGATGGGGCCGTCGAGGACGAGCAGGTCCTCCACCCGGTCGGCGTGGTCGAGCGCGTGGGTTCCCTCCGCGAGGTATAAGGCGAGCGCGTGGACGACCCGCTCCGCGTAGCGGTTCACCCGCGGGACGTGGAGGACGCGCTGCTTGGTGTGGCCCTCGTCGCGGCGCGTCCACTCGCTGTCGAAGCCGGCGGTCGAGTCGCCGGCGTGGACGGTGGCCACGATGGTGCGGTCGCGGTGGAGGTCGAGGTCGGTCGGCGAGCTCGCCATCGCCGCGTGGGCGACGTCGACGACGAGGCCGTTCTTGAACGTCGTCGGGTTGATCGTCCCCGAGTCGAGCCCGTGGACCGCCTCGAACGGGCGCTCGGCGAGCGCCACGTCGTCGATGGCGGCCCGATGGCGCTCGTGGTCGCCGAGCGCCGCGAGCACGACCCGGCCGTCGCGGCGTAGTTCGGGGAGCCACTCCCGCCAGACGCGCTCGGCGAGGTCGTCGTGGTCCGTCGCGTCCACGTCGCCGCCGATGCCGTACGCGAGCCGGGCGATGTTCTCGACGTGGATCGGATCGAGCGTCACGACCGTACGGCGGGCCGGACCAATATAAAAGGCGTCGGCCGCGCGGTCGACGACCTGGGCGCCCGGCGCGAGTTCGCTCAGCGGGGGTTCACTCGGCGGGAGTTCGCTCAGTGAAACCGGTTCCGTCCGGTGAAGTTCGTGTCACTCAATGAGGTCATTCCGCCCGCCGGGACGAACGTGTTCGATCATCGCCGAACAACCGGCAACGTCGTGGGGTAAATTGTGTCAGCGCGATATCACTCAGCGGCTTAATTACCAGCGTCTCAGGACCTGAGAGACGGTATCAGCGATAATATCTGGAGGCGACGTGTTTTTATACCGTGCGACAATCGTCGCCCATGGCAGAGACTGCGACCGGCGTGGACGCGGGGGGATCGGGCGGGCTGGCGGAGAGCGTGCGGGACGTGATCCGCTACATCCCGGACGGCACCTCGATGCCGGAGGAGATGTGGAGCCCGCGGCATCGGAACATCCTGATTTCGATCGCGGTCCAGGTGCCGCTGCTGATCGGGCTCGGCCTCTACAACGGGACGGAGTCGTTCACCGGCGCGCAGATTCCGGCGACGCCGCTGTGGATGCTCGGCGGGTTCGTCGCCGTCATCCTCGGCACCGGCGCGCTGGCAAGCTGGTCGCGGCTCGGCCGCCGCCAGCGGACGGTGCTCTCCGCGTTCAGCCTCATGACCGTCTCGATGGCGATGGTCAAGCTGTCGGGCGGCTACATCGAGGCGCACTTCAGCTTCTTCGTGTTTATCGGGGTGCTCGCGCTGTACGAGGACTGGCTCCCGTTCGCCGTCGGCGTCGTGTACGTGGCGGTCGGCCACGGCGCGTTCAGCCTCATCGATTCGAGTCTCGTCTACAACCACACCGCGGCGATACAGAACCCGATCGTCTGGGGCGGCATTCACGCGGTCTTCGTCCTCGCGCTGGCCAGCGCGCTGATGGTCAACTGGTACTCGATCGAGAAGTCGCGCGAGGCGGCGCGCGAGCAGCTGGAACTGGCGGAGCGGAAGCAGGCGGAGATCCAGGACGTCGAGGCGGCGAAGGCGGAGGTCGAGGAGCGCCGGGAGGAGGTCGAGCGGCTGAACAGCCACCTCGAGACGAAGGCGGACGACTACAGCGCCGCGATGGGCCGGGCGGCAGACGGCGACCTCACGGTCCGGCTCGACGCGGAGAGCGAGAGCGAGGCGATGGCGCAGATCGGCGCGGCGTTCAACGAGATGATGGAGGACATCGACGCGGCGATGGGCGAGGTGCGGTCGTTCGCGCAGGACGTGTCGACCGCGAGCGCGGACACGGTCGACGGCGTCGAGACCGCGTCCGACCGGAGCGAGGCCGTCAGCCGGTCGGTCACGGAGATCGCCGAGGGCGCCGACGAGCAGCGCGAGATGCTGCGGCAGGTGTCCGACGAGATGAACGACCTCTCGGCGACGATCGAGGAGGTCGCCTCCTCGACAGAGACGGTCGTCTCGGTCGCCGAGCAGACCGCCGACATCGCCGACGAGGGCGAGGAGACCGCCGAGGCGGCGATCGGCCGCGTCGAGGAGTCGCGCGAGGCGCTCGACTCGGCCGCGGGGACCGTCCAGCAGCTCGACGACCGGATGGAGGACATCGGCGAGATCGTCGACCTCATCGGCGACATCGCCGAGCAGACGAACCTGCTCGCCTTGAACGCGAACATCGAGGCCGCCCGCGCGGGTGGCAGCGGCGGCGGGAGCGACGGGTTCGCGGTCGTCGCCGACGAGGTGAAGCAACTCGCGGAGGAGACGCAGGACGCCGCCACCGAGATCGAGGAGCTCATCGGCGCCACGCAGTCGCAGACCGAGGGGACCGTCGAGGCGGTCCGGAGCGCCGAGGAGAACATCGCCGCCGGGGCCGACGCCGTCGAGGACGCCGCGGACGCGTTCGCTCGGGTGTCGGAGAACGCCGCGGAGACCGACGAGGGGATCCGCGAGATCAGCCGGGCCACCGACGATCAGGCGGCCAGCACTGAGGAGACCGTCTCGATGGCAGAGGAGGTCGCGGAGATCAGCGGGTCGACCGCCGACGAGGCCGACGCGGTCGCCGAGGCCGCTGACGAGCAGCTGACCGCGATGAGCGAGGCGACGACGGCGGCCGGGTCGCTCGCGGAGCAGGCGGAGCGGCTCGGCTCGCTCGTCCGGGACTTCGACGTCTCCGGCGGCGGGACCGGTCCCGCGTCGGGCCCCGGCCTGAGCGCGGCGGTCGGCGACGGCGGCCAGCGCGAGTAGACGCGCGGCGACGAGACGTTTTTCCGCGGTTCGGCGCTGTCCGGCTATCTATCGTTCGACTCGCTCCGAACAGCTTCGAGGACCGCCAGCGCGCGCTTCACTCCCGCGCCGTCCTCCACGAACACAAGCGTCCGGGGCGGGCGGACCGCCTTCGGCCGGACGCGGAGGTCGACCTCCCTCGCCGCGTCCGCGACCGCGTCCGGGGCCGCGACCGCTTCGATCCGCGCGCGGTCCGGCTGGACGTACACCTCGGCGACGGTCGGGTCGGTCTCCGCGGACGCGTCCCCGTCTGGCGAGCCGTCGCGCTCGCGGACGATCCGGTACGCCAGCGCGCCGTCGGCGGTCGGCTCGACGTCGGGGTCGGCGTCGGCGACGGTCAGCCCGCGGAGCCGGCTCTCGTTCCCCGTCACCTCGGAGGCGAGGAGCTGAGCGATCCGGACGCCGTCCGCGAGTCGGTCCGTCACCATCTCACGCCGCCCCCGAGTCGTCGGCGTCGGTCGGATCGCCTCCCGCGTCGCCCGCCTCGGCGGCGAGCTCCTCGCGCACGTCGACCGCGAGGCGGTCGACCGCGACGCCCTGCTCGCGGGCGTAGAGGACCGCGGCGGCCTCGATGGTGACCGCCAGCGCCCGCTGACGCTCGTTGATCGCGGCGACGGCGCGCTGCTTCTCGACGCCCGCGGCGACGACGGCGTCGAGCGCGCTCTCGAAGGTGGACTGCTCGCGGAGGACCGACTCGTCCGGGGTGAACCCCTCCGGGACGGTCACCTCGGCCGGGTCGAACTGCGGGACCAGATCGCCGTCCTCGGACGCCAGCAGGCCGCGGCCGAGCGCGACGTCGACGAGCCGCTTCGCCTGGTCGGGCGAGAACCACTCGCGCTCCAGCGACAGCGCGACGACGAACTCCCCCTGCCCGAGCCGGTCCTGTGCCCGAGCCTTGAACGGGGCGGCGACGGCGACCTCCAGACTCATGTGAGACGAACGGCCCGGCGGGCGCGTAAACGTGTCGAACCGGGGGGCGACCGGACGATCCCGGGACTCAGTCGTCGCCGGGGGCGGCGGTCTCCGCCGGGTCGGCGTCGGCCGAGGTCGGATCCGCGTCGATCGTGAGGCCGGTCCCGGCCATAACGAACAGCACAAACGGCGAGAGGAACGCGAACAGGTAGTACGGCGCGTACTCGATGGTCGGGACGCCCGTGGCGCTCGCCATGAAGACGGCGCCCGCGTGCCACGGCATCAGGGCGCCGGTCGGCGTCCCGGCCGCTTCGACCGCGCGCGAGAGCTGGTCGGTGTCGAGGCCGAGTTCGTCGTAGGTGTTCCGGAGCGTGACGCCCGGCAGGACGATGCTCATGTACTGTTGGGCCGTGAGGGCGTTGATGAAGATCGCGGAGACACCAGTTCCGGCGACGAGCGCGCCCGGACTCCGCACGGACGAGGTGAACGCGTGGGCGATCACCGCGAGGACGCCGGTGCGCTCCAAGATGCCGCCGAGTGACAGCGCGGCGACGACGACCGTGATCGTCCACGCGGAGCCGGTGAGTCCCCCGGTCGCGAGGAGTTCGTTCACGGTCGTAGAGGCCGACTCCGGCGAGGTCCCGTACATGAATATCTCCCAGGCGGCGACGAATCCGGTCCCTTGGAGGAGGATCGTCGTGAGCGCGCCGGCGAACACGCCCGCGACGAGTGTCGGCAGCGCGGCGTACCCCCGCAGCGCCAGCCCGAAGGTGACGACGAGCGGGACGAAGGCGACGGCGGTGACCGCGTACGTCTCGGTGAGACCGCCCTGGATCGCCGCGATCTCGCCGGCGGGAATGTCGCCGCTCGTGCGGAGGCCGAGCGCGGCGAAGCCGAGGACCGCGAGACCGAAGGCGATCGCGGTGCCGGTCCGCATCCGTCGGATGTGCCCGTACAGGTCGGTGTTGGTGACGCCGGCGGCGAGGTTCGTGGTGTCGGAGAGCGGCGACTGCTTGTCGCCGGCGTACGCGCCCGAGAGGACCGCGCCGACCGTCATCGGTGCGGGGACGCCGAGCCCCGCGCCGATGCCCACGAAGGCGACGCCGAGCGTCCCGACGGTGGTCCACGAGGAACCGATGGCGAACGCGACGATCGCGGCGAGGACCGCTGCCGCGGGGAGGAACGTCGTCGGGGACAAGATCTCCAGGCCGTAGTACATCATGCTGGGGATCGTGCCGGCGCTGACCCACGTCGCGATCAGCCCGTAGATGGTGAAGATGATGAGGAGCGCCTGGAGCCCCATGACGAGGCCGTTCGCGATCCCGTCGAACAGCGCGTCCCAGTCGTAGCCGAGCCACAGGCCGAACGCGCCGACGAAGGCGATGCTCCACAACAGCGGCGGGTGCGGGTCGAGGCCGAGGACGGCCGAGCCGATTCCGAGGAACGCCACGACGGCGAGGACCGGGACCAGCGCCGCCGCGAGACTCGGGCGGCGGTCTGGATCCAGGTCGTCGTACGCCGTCGGGGTGAACGAGCGTGCCATGTCCGATTGTATTCCTTTGAAGCATAAGTATAGCTCGAAATATGCGTGTGATAGATAGCGATAGATCTTGCCGCTTACGGTGATACTCACGGACATAAATACGTAAACACATCTGGGATTTCGACCCGGTCGAGTGCAGAGAGAGCAGCCTCACGGAGATCGTCGAGTGTGTCAAACAGACGGTTCCCAAGTTCTTGATCAAGTTGTCTCCAACACTCTTCCGCGGGGTTCAGCTCCGGTGAACCCCGCGGTAGGTAACAGAGTTCTATCGGTGTACCTTCAGCAAACTCTTGGACCTTGTTCGCCG
>NZ_SGTV01000110.1:0-582 GCF_005435035.1 Halorubrum sp. SD690R
CGTACCTCTCGTCGTGGACAACGTATTGGTGATCGTGCTCCATGCCTCGGTAAGCTGGCAGTCCATCGGTCCAGACCTCTCCCAGCGGCTGGGAGAGGTCGTCTGCTTCCTCGATAACTGGCCCAAGGTCATCTTCATAGTCGCTTCCTTCCTGAGCTGAGACCACGCGAAGCACGTCGCGGCACGCCGCGACGAGCGTCAGTTCGTCACCCTGATTCCCCGTCCAGCGGGTCCGTCCACCCTCGGGCGACCCGCCGCGGTTGAGCCCCTCCCGCGGCGGATCTTGGCCTTTGAAGCCCGAACACACCTGCTGTGTTTCATCGACCTGTGTTGGCCCATCGACTGTCTGGGAGATGCGCTCCCAGACAGTCGGAAATCCCCGACAGAACGCGGTTTCAAACTCTCTGAGCTGGTCGTGAAGCGTCGTGTAACACGGTGAGAGGAGACCAGCGATCTGGGTAATGCTGAGGAGTGTGTCAGCGTAGAGGATGAAGGCGATGAGGAACTCACCTGGGGTGAGTTCCGAATCGTAGAAGGGTGTCCCTCGCGTGTACGTGGTTTTCCAGTCACAGCGGCCACACC
>NZ_SGTV01000111.1:0-547 GCF_005435035.1 Halorubrum sp. SD690R
ACGGAATAAATGTCGTGGCAGCTCTTCTATGCCATCCTAGGAACAGCATTAGTGGCCCAATGGTCTCGTCAAAAAATATGATGGCGATACCAGTGTACCAAGTCTCTACGAATCACCGGTGACAGACATCTTCATTCCTCTAGAACTCATCTGACAAGCTCCCCAGTGGTTGCTTCTTGGAGGCTCAACTGGCGTGGGCGTCTCCCCATTACCTCAGTCTCACATTCAACAAGGACACGACCAGCGACAGCAGCGTCCTCTCGATAACACGCTCTCGTAGTCACTGCCCACAGCGCCGGCAACACCTCATCGAGTAACGGCCATGGTTCTGTGAGTTCTAGCAAGACATCGCCAGCGAACCCGACTTCTTCTGGTGAGACTGGTCCATCCGGGCCATGATGCTCCCGAGCTGTCCGTAATGCTCCGGCCGCAGCGTGGACGTCGTTGCTAACGGTTGGATCGCTCACCCATTGCGGGTAGATATCCTGGTACCGTTCAGGCAGTTCTCCGTCATCTCGATCCGTCTCCGCAAACGACAGCTGGAGCC
>NZ_SGTV01000112.1:0-497 GCF_005435035.1 Halorubrum sp. SD690R
TACACCGACGCCCGCGGCCAGGACTCGGTGACCATCTCGGTCGGCGCCGGCGACCAGGGCCTCGCGTTCGACCCGACCCTCGTGTGGGTCGACGAGGGGACGACGATCACCTGGGAGTGGACGGGCGCCGGGGGCTCGCACAACGTCAAGACGGTCGACGGCGGCGGCCCGGCCAGCCTCGACAGCGGCGACCCCGTCGGCGAGGAAGGTGCCACCTACGAGTACGAGACGTCGAGCGAGGACGCCGGCATCACCCACTACCACTGCGTCCCCCACACCGCGGTCGGCATGCACGCCGGCCTCGCCGTCGGCGAGGACGTCGCCACCGTCGAGGTGGGCGGTGACAGCGGCTCGAACGCGGTGTTCGTCCCGGACGCCGCGCGCGCGCTCGGCATCGCGACGTTCATCGCGATGGTGAGCACGCTTGGCCTGGCGTTCGTCTTCATGAAGTACGGCGGCACGATCACCGGCCGCGAGCAGGCGTAGCGGCCGGCGAC
>NZ_SGTV01000113.1:0-527 GCF_005435035.1 Halorubrum sp. SD690R
CCTCGTAGGAGTCGTAGTCGCCGCGCTCGACGGCGGCCTCGACGAGGTCCCGGATTCGGCTCGTCTCGTGGGGGCCCGGCAGGACCGCGTTCGCGCGTACCTCCGGGGCGAACTCCTTCGAGAGCGTCTTCTCCAGACCGATGACGCTCATCCGCACGGAGTTCGACAGCACGAGGCTGTCGATGGCCTCCTTGACGCTGCGGGAGGTCACGTTGACGATAGTGCCGCCGTCGCCCTCCTTGAGGTACGGATACGACTCCCGCGCCAGTCGGACGACGCTCATCACGAGCAGGTCGTAGGCGTGCTGCCAGTCCTCGTCGTCGGTGTCGAGGAACGCGCCGGAGGGCGGGCCGCCGGCGCTCGTCACGAGGTGGTCGATCGTGCCGAACTCGTCGACGGTCGCTTCCACGAGCGCCGCGCCCTCGTCGGCGTCGGTCAGGTCCGCCGAGTGGGCGACGACCTCGCCGGTCGCGACGGCCTCGACCTCGGCTTTCGCGTCCCCCAGCCGCCCCTCGTCGCGGCCGTTG
>NZ_SGTV01000114.1:0-510 GCF_005435035.1 Halorubrum sp. SD690R
GTCGACGACGACGCTTACGTCCGGAACCGTCCGCTCCGGGTCGAGAACGCCAGCGAGACGACCGTGGACCTCGGGGTCTCACGGAGCGGCACCGCGACCGTGACCGTCGTCGACGGGGAGAACCGGTCGCAGCCGGACGCGACCGTCCGGGTCCGCGAAGGCGGGCGGACGATCGACCGGGGCGAGACCGAGGCGGACGGGCGGTACGAGACGGCGCGCCTCGAACGCGGCGACTACGAGGTCGTCGTCGTGAAGCCCGGGTACCTGGAGGCGTCCGTCCCCGTGACCGTGGGGGACGGCGGCGAGGCCCGGGTCGCCGTCGAGCGAGGCGCCACGACGCTCGACGTGCGGGTCTTCGACGACCACTTCGACCCGCCGGTCCCGATCGAGACGGGGGCGGTGCGGGCCTCCTCCTCGGTGTTCGACGGGCGGGTGAGCGTGACCGACGGGACCGCATCGCTCACCGTACCGGTGAACGCCGTCTACACGGTCGCGGTCGTCAAGAACGGA
>NZ_SGTV01000115.1:0-508 GCF_005435035.1 Halorubrum sp. SD690R
GGGAGTCGATCGAGCCGTCGGCGCCGGGCGACACCCACACCTGCCCGTCGTCGACGCCCCACTTCTCGGCGATCCGTGCGGTGAGGTCCGTGTGCGAGGACTTCGGGTACTGGTTCACGCGGTCGGCGTGCTCGCGGATCGCCTCGACGGCCGCCGGGCTCGGCCCGTGCGGGTTCTCGTTCGAGGAGAGCTTGATGAGGTCGTCGGGGTCGAGCCCGCGATCGCGGGCGACCTCCTCGACGCCCCGCCCGGGCACGTACGGCGAGTGATCGGAGAGATCCCGTGGTTCCATGTCACCGGGTCGGGGACCGGCGGGCTTAAGCGTGGTCTTGGCGGTCGAGGGCTCGCGACGGGGGCGCCCCGCGGCTCACGACGACGGGGCGTCGGCGAACCGCCGCTCCGCCTCGGCGACCACGTCGGGGCGCCCCGCGAGCTCCACGGCGACGGTCTCGCTCCCGTAGTCGACGCCCGCGACCACGCCGCGGTCGTACGCCCACGAGAGCGCGGC
>NZ_SGTV01000116.1:0-505 GCF_005435035.1 Halorubrum sp. SD690R
TCTTTTCGGCCTCCTCACGGAGCTTCTTCACGTCGACATCGTCGGCCTCGTCTATCTCGCCGTTGTAGGCTTTTGCCTTCTGGATGAGGTCTATCGACTCGTTGTCCGGCTACTCAATGCGGGTGAGCACGCCGAACAGGCCGGCCATCTCCAGAGTGTGTGGCTCGACCTGGATGTCCGGCAGGTCGGCGTTGCGCAGCATCTTCTGGTAGATCTGAGCTTCGGCCTCGTACTGGAGGACGTAGGGGAAGTCGATGCGCTTCGTGCGGTCGTTGAAGGCCTCCATCTTCTCGTCGCCCTTCTTGTCCCGGTACTCGGGCATGTTCGTCCGGCCGACGATGACCTGGTCGATGTCGATACGGGGGTTGTTCTTGGGCTTGATTGTCTGTTCTTGACTGGCATGGAGGAAATCATAGAGGAACTCCCGCTGGAGTTTCAGCAGCTCCTCCCCCGAGAAGATGCCGCGGTTGGCGTTACAGAACGCCCCGGAGTAATCGAACGCTCG
>NZ_SGTV01000117.1:0-477 GCF_005435035.1 Halorubrum sp. SD690R
AGACGCGACGCTGGGCAGGTAGTGTCGCAGAAGTGGGCTCGGGGGGACCAGACCCGTGGCGTTCGCCCGGGGCGAGGCAACGGCCACACCGCGTTTCCGAGTCGGAGGACGGTCCGACTCGCGTGGTCTGGTCCGAACGTGGGACGCCGAGGGGTACTGAGCCTCAGCGTGCCACGGGTAATGCATACAGGTGACATGGTGATTACTACCAGGTTGATAAACCGGCGCCCCCAGCGAACCCGCCGGTCGGTGCGGACGTCCCGGCGGCCGGTTGCGCCGTTGCTAAGGTGTCGACAGCTGTTCGCGGAACCGACTATCAGAGAGATAATAATACGATAGTCGTACCAATGGGCTCGGTATGGCACAGCGTTCGATCGAGTGTTCGTGTCCGAGCTGTGGGGTCAGTGTCGAGGTACCCGTCCAGCGGGAGTCGCCGGCGGACACCGACAGGATGGTGCGGTCGGAGCTGATCGGGAA
>NZ_SGTV01000118.1:0-437 GCF_005435035.1 Halorubrum sp. SD690R
CGACTACTGGGAGCGGCGGACGTACGGCCCCTCGGCGCACCTGCTGTACCTCGGCGTCGAGGGCGAGCTACCGGAGCTGGCGCACCACACGCTCGCGCTCCCGACGGACTGGGACCCGCACTTCGCGGCCATCTTCGACGACCCCGCGTGGCCGACCGGCGAGACGGAGCCGGTCGTGTACGTGAACGTCCCGTCGCGGACGGACCCCTCGGTCGCCCCCGACGGCCACGAGGCGGTCGTGACGCTCGTGCCGCTCGCGCCCGGGCTCGACGACACGCCGGACCGGCGGGCGGCGCTCAGGGAGCGCGTCCTCGACGCGGTGGACTCGCGGGCCGGCGTCGACCTCCGCGACCGGATCGTCGCCGAGGAGTCGGCGTGCGTCTCGGAGTTCGCGGCGCGGTTCGACCAGCCCGGCGGGAGCGCGCTCGGGCTCGCGC